>NZ_LDVA01000338.1:0-20021 GCF_050768715.1 Burkholderia sp. ZZQ-2
TTGCCGCCGAACTGATCGAGGAAGAGTTCCGCGACCGTCGACTGGTACACCTTCCACATCTTCTTGCGCAGCGTGCGCCCCTTGTCGGTGATGCTCGCGTACGCGGCGCGGCCGTCGTCCGCCGAACGGGCGCGCGTGACGAGCCCTTCCTGCTCGAGCCGGTCGACCAGCCGCGTGAGGTTGTAACGCTCGATCGCGAGCACGTCGGCCAGCTCGTGCATCCGGCGCGTGCCGTCGGGCCCGCTCTCGAGCCCCCACAACGCGTCGTACCACGCATACGCCGGCAGGCCGGCAGCCGCGAGGCGGCGCTCGATTTCGCGAATCATCGTCCGGTGTGCGCGGACGAACGAGAACCACAGATCGGGTTCGGGTGCGCTCATGTCAGGTCGTTCCTCTCATTGAATTGCAGTTGCAATTAAATTTTACCTCGATAACAATTGCCCTCATACGATTGCAATTGCAATTACCTGCCCGCCGATCGACGGGCGTTCCGTCGCGCGATGCGGCGCCACGACCGCCGCCCCGCGCAGCCTTATGCTTCTGGAGACATTGCATGACCGCACCTCTCGCGCTACCCGACATCGACCCGCAGGAAACCCGCGAATGGCTCGATGCGCTCGAATCCGTGATCGCGCTCGAGGGCCGCCCGCGCGCGCATTACCTGATCGACCGGCTTTCCGACCTCGACGCGGCGCGCCACGGCGACCTGCACGGCCGCGTGACGACCGCGTACGTGAACACGGTGCCGCGCGAACGGCAGCCGGCCTATCCGGGCGATCTCGCGCTCGAACGGCGCCTGAACGCGATGATCCGCTGGAACGCGATGGTGATGGTGCTGCGCGCCGGCCGGCATTCGAACGTCGGCGGCCACATCGCGACCTACCAGTCGGCCGCAGTGCTGTACGACGTCGGTTTCGATCACTTCTTCCGCGGCCGCACCGATACTTTCGACGGCGACATGGTCTACATCCAGGGCCATTCGGCGCCCGGCATCTATGGCCGCGCGTACCTGGAAGGCCGCATCACGGACGCGCAACTCGACAACTTCCGCCGCGAGACCGGCCGCGAAGCGGGACGCGACGGGCTGTCGTCGTATCCGCATCCGCGGCTGATGCCGGATTTCTGGCAATTCCCCACCGTGTCGATGGGGCTCGGGCCGCTCACGGCCGCGTATCAGGCGCGCTTCATGCGCTACCTCGAATATCGCGGGCTGAAAGCACATCAGGGCCGCAAGGTCTGGGCATTTCTCGGCGACGGCGAAATGGACCAGCCCGAATCGCTCGCCGCGATCTCGCTCGCCGGGCGCGAACGGCTCGACAACCTGATCTTCGTCGTCAACTGCAACCTGCAGCGTCTCGACGGCCCGGTACGCGGCAACGGCAAGGTCATCCAGGAACTCGAAGGCACGTTCCGCGCGGCGGGCTGGAACGTCGTGAAGGTGATCTGGGGCGGCGGCTGGGATCGCCTGCTCGAACGCGACACAACGGGCCTGCTGCGTCAGCGCATGATGGAATGCGTCGACGGCGACTACCAGACCTTCAAGTCGCAGAGTGGCGCGTACGTGCGCGAGCATTTCTTCGGCAAGTATCCCGAACTGCTCGAGCTCGTCGCCGACCTGTCCGACGACGACATCTGGAAACTCGCGCGCGGCGGCCACGATCCGGAAAAGGTGCATGCGGCCTATACGCAGGCAATGCATGCGGACGGGCGGCCGACCGTCGTGCTCGCGAAGACGGTCAAGGGCTTCGGAATGGGCGAAGCCGGCGAAGGCCAGAACGTGAACCACCAGTTGAAGAAGATGAGCGCGGATGCCGTACGCGCGTTCCGCGACCGCTTCGCGCTGCCGGTCAGCGACGCGCAACTCGACGACCTGCCTTACCTGAAACCCGAACCCGGCAGCGCCGAGGCACGCTACTTCGCGGAACGCCGCGCCGCGCTCGGCGGCCACGTGCCCGCCCGCTTCAGCGACGTGGCGCCGCTGCCGGTGCCGCCGCTCGCCGCCTTCGACGCGCAGCTCAGGGACAGCGGCGAACGCGCGCTGTCCACGACGATGGCGTTCGTGCGCATCCTCGGCACGCTGCTGAAGGATCCGGCGCTCGGTAAGCTGGTCGTCCCGATCGTGCCGGACGAATCCCGCACGTTCGGGATGGAGGGGCTGTTCCGCCAGATCGGCATCCACTCGCATCTCGGCCAGCTCTACACGCCGCAGGACGCGGGCCAGCTCAGCTACTACCGGGAAGCGAAGGACGGGCAGATCCTGCAGGAAGGCATCAACGAATCGGGCGCGATCGCGTCGTGGATCGCGGCCGGTACCGCCTACAGCAACCACGGCCTGCCGGCGATCCCGTTCTACATCTTCTATTCGATGTTCGGGCTGCAGCGGGTCGGCGATCTCGCGTGGGCGGCCGGCGACGCGCGTACGCGCGGCTTCCTGCTCGGCGCGACGTCGGGCCGCACGACGCTGATGGGCGAAGGGCTGCAGCACGACGACGGGCACAGCCACGTGCTGTCGTCGGTGATTCCGAACTGCGTGTCGTACGACCCGACCTACGCGTACGAACTCGCGGTGATCGTGCGCGACGGCCTTCGGCGGATGTTCGCGGAACAGGAGGACGTCTACTACTACATCACGCTGCTCAACGAAAACTACCCGCATCCGGCGCTGCCCGACGGCGCGGAGGCCGGCATTCTCAAGGGCCTCTACCTGCTGCGCGAAGGCGCGTCGCGCGCGGCCGACATGCCGCACGTGCAGTTGATGGGCAGCGGCGCGATCCTGCGTGAAGTGATCGCCGCGAGCGACCTGCTCGCGCAGGACTTCGGCGTGTCGAGCGACGTGTGGAGCGCGACGAGCCTGAACGAGCTGCGCCGCGACGGGCTGGCCGCCGAACGCTGGAACCTGCTGCATCCCGATGAGGCGCCGCGCGTGCCGTACGTGCAGCAATGCCTCGACGGCCGCACGGGGCCGGTGGTCGTCGCGACCGATTACATGAAGATCGTCGGCGACCAGATCCGTGCGTTCGTCGACGGCCGGCGCTTCGTGTCGCTCGGCACCGACGGCTTCGGCCGCTCGGATACGCGCGACGCGCTGCGAACGTTCTTCGAGGTCGACCGGCACTTCATCGTGGTCGCGGCGCTGAAGGCGCTCGCCGACGACGGCGCGATCCCGCGTGCGCGCGTCGGCGAAGCCATCCGGCGCTACGGCATCGACGTCGACAAGATCGATCCGGCCAGCGTGTAGTCACGCGGCGCGCGGCAGGCACGATTGCGCCGGCCTGCCGCGCCGCCTTGCCCGCGCTACTGCCCCGACTGCGCGAGCGGGCCTTGCGGCCCCTGCCCCGTTCCCGACGGCCAGCCGCCCGCAAGCGCCTTGTACAGCGCGACCGTCGACGCCGCACTGCGCATCTGCCCGTCGGCCGCCGCATCCTGCGCCTGCAGCAGCGTGCGTTGTGCGTCGAGCACTTCGTAGTAGTCGATCGCGCCCGCCGAAAAACGCGCCTGCGCCAGTTGCGCGGCACGCGCGCTGTCGGTCGCGGCCCGCACGAGATGGTCCGTCTCGTCACGCGTGCGGGCCGCACGCAGCAGCGCGTTCTCCGTTTCCTCCAGCGCCCCGAGCACGGTCTGCCGGTATTGCGCGAGCTGCCCGGCCACTTCCGCATCGCTCGCGGCGATCCGTGCGCGCACGCGGCCGACGTCGAGGAACGACCAGTCGATGCCGAGCGCGATCAGGTTCGTATCGCTGCCCGCACGAAAGAACCCGTAGCTGCTCGTCGCGCTGCCGAGCAGGCCCGACAGCGTGAAGCGCGGAAACAGGTCGGCCGTCGCGACGCCGACGCGTGCGGTCGCCGCATGCAGCCGCGCCTCGGCGGCCGCGACGTCGGGCCGGCGCCGCAGCAGGTCGCCCGGCGTGCCGGGATCGATGTCGGCGGCCAGCGCCGGCAGCGGCACGGGCGTGCCCGCCGACCCGGCGGCCTTCGGGAGATCGAAGCGGCCGATCAGCGCATCCGGCGTCTGCCCTGTCAGCACCGCGAGCCGATGCTCGTCGACGCCGATCGCCGCTTCATACACGGCGATCCGCGACGTCGTCGATTCGTACTGCGCGCGCGCCCGCGCCGCATCGAGTTCGGAGCCGCGCCCCGCGCCGACGCGCGCATTGATCAGCGCGAGCGTCTGCTTCTGGTTGTCGGCGTTCTCGCGTGCGATCCGCAGCCGCTCCTGCGAGCCGCGCAAGTCGACGTACGTGCTCGCCACCTCGCCGGCGATCGCGACGCGCACCGCGCGCACGTCCGCCGCGCTGGCGGCTGTCTCCGCGCGCTGCGACTCGATCGAACGACGCACGCGGCCGAACAGGTCGAGTTCCCACGCCGCATTGATCCCGACGCTGGACGTCGGCGTATCGCGCTGGCTGCGCGGCGCCCCGAACGCCTGGTCCTTGCTCATCAGCTGATGACCGATCTTCCCGCTCGCGGTGATCGTCGGGTAGCGGTCGAACGTGGCCTGTGACAGCAGCGCATTCGATGCGTCGTAGCGCGACACGGCGACCTGGAGATCCTGGTTCGCCGCGAGCGCCGTGTCGATCAGCTGCGTCAGCTGCGGATCGCCGAAACCGCGCCAGAATGCGGCATCGGCATCGGCCGACGCGTCGGGCGGCGTATCCGGCGTCTTGCCGGACGGCAACGCGTCGCGCTGCGCCGCCGGATGCGCGTCGCGGGCAAACCGCTCGGCCGTGGCCGTATCGGGCCGCCTGAAATCGGGGCCGACCGCGCATGCGGCGAGCGTCACCGACATCGCGAGCGCGGAAAAACGGAAAGCGGCGCTCATCGGTTTTCTCCTTCGAGGGTGCCGTGGTGTTCGCTCCACACGGCCGGCGTGCCGCCCGCGAGCTTGCGGATCGCGACATAGAACACGGGCGTCAGGAACAGCCCGAACAGCGTGACGCCGAGCATCCCGGCGAACACGGTGATGCCGGTGGCGGCCCGCACTTCGCTGCCCGCGCCGCTGCCGATCAGAAGCGGCACCGAACCCGCGATGAACGCGACCGACGTCATCACGATCGGACGCAGCCGCAGCTTGCACGCTTCCAGCGCGGATTCGATCACGCCCTTGCCCTGGATTTCCAGCTCGCGCGCGAACTCGACGATCAGGATCGCGTTCTTGCACGCCAGCCCCATCAGCACGACGAGCCCGACCTGCACGAACACGTTGTTGTCGCCTCCCGACAGCCACACACCGAACAACGCCGCACAGATGCACACGGGCACGATCAGGATCACCGCGAGCGGCAGCGTCCAGCTCTCGTACAGCGACGCGAGCACGAGGAACACGAGCATCACCGCGAGCGGGAACACGACGATCGCCGCGTTGCTCTGCGTGACCTGCTGGTAGCTGAGGTCGGTCCACTCGAGCACGATCCCCGGCGGCAGCACGTCCTTCGCGATCTGCTGCAGCTTCTCGATCGCCTGCGACGACGACATCACCTTCGGATCCGCGTCGCCGATCAGGTTGGCGGCCGGATAACCGTTGTAGCGGACGACCGGGTCGGGCCCGTACGCGGGCGCCACCGTCACCATCGAGCCGATCGGCACCATCTCGCCCTTCGCGTTGCGCGTGCGCAGGTTCGCGATGTCGGCGGCCGTCTGCCGGTGGCCGGCATCCGCCTGCGCCATCACGCGGTACACGCGGCCGAACAGGTTGAAGTCGTTCACGTACATCGAGCCGAGATAGACCTGCAGCGTGCTGAACAGGTCGGTCAGCGCGACGCCCTGCGCCTTCGCCTTCAGCCGGTCGACCTTCACCTCGAGCTGCGGGATGTTCGCCTGGTACGAGCTGACCGGGTAGCTCATCCCCGGCGTCTTCGCGACCGCGGCCTGGAACGCGGTGAGCGCGTTCTGCAATGCGCCGTAGCCGAGCCCGCCGCGATCCTCCAGGTACAGCGAATACCCCGAGCCGTTGCCGAGGCCCTGGATCGGCGGCGGCATCAGCGCATAGGTGATGCCGCCGCCGATGGTCGCGAAGCGTGCGTTCAGGTCCGCGTTGATCTGCGCGGCGCTGCGGTGGCGCTGGTCGAACGGCTTCAGGATCACGTACGAGTTCGTGATGTTCGGCGTGTTGACGCCCTGCAGCGCGTTCAGCCCGGCAAACGCCGGCACCATCTCGACACCGTCGGTGCCGAGCGCGATCTTCGTCATCTGCTCGGTCACCTCGCTGGTGCGCGCCAGCGACGCGCCTTCCGGCAGCTTCGCGCCCGCGAACAGGTACAGCTTGTCCTGCACCGGGATGAAGCCGCCCGGCACCGCGTTGAGCAGCAGCGCGGTCGCCCCGAGCAACGCCGCATAGACCGCGAACACCACCCCGCGCCGCTTCAGCGTGCGCGAGACGACGCCGTGATAGCGATCCGAGCTGCGGTCGAAGAAGCGGTTGAACGGACGGAACAGCCAGCCGAACGCGCGGTCGAGCCCGCGCGTGAGCGCATCCTTCGGCGCGCCGTGCGGACGCAGCAGCTTCGCGGCGAGCGCGGGCGACAGCGTCAGCGAGTTGATCGCGGAGATCACCGTCGAGATCGCGATCGTCACCGCGAACTGCCGGTAGAACTGCCCCGTGACGCCCGACATGAACGCCATCGGCACGAACACCGCGCACAGCACGAGCGCGATCGCGACGATCGGCCCCGACACCTCGCGCATCGCCTGGTGCGCGGCGTCGCGCGGGCTCAAGCCCTGCGCGATGTTGCGCTCGACGTTCTCGACGACCACGATCGCATCGTCGACCACGATCCCGATCGCGAGCACGAGCCCGAACAGCGTGAGCGTGTTGATCGAATAACCGAGCAGATAGAGCCAAGCGAACGTGCCGACCACCGAGACGGGCACCGCGACGAGCGGAATGATCGACGCGCGCCATGTCTGCAGGAACAGGATCACGACGAGCACGACCAGCACGACGGCCTCGATCAGCGTGTGCTGCACCGCGCGGATCGAATCGCGCACGAATACCGTCGGATCCCACACGGGACGGTACGCGACGCCGGGCGGGAAGCGCTTCGACAGTTCGTCGAACTTCGCATACACGGCCTTCGCGACTTCGAGCGCGTTCGCCCCCGGCGACAGGAAGATGCCGACCACGGCCGATTGTTTGTCGTTGAAGTACGAGCGCAGCGTGTAGTCGCCCGCGCCGAGCTCGACGCGCGCGACGTCGGACAGCTTCACGACCTGGCCGTCGTCGCCGTTGCGCAGCACGATGTCGCCGAACTCCTGCGCCGTGCGCAGCCGGCCGCGCACGTTGATCGACAGGAGGAAGTCGTTTTTCTTCGGCGTCGGCTCCGCGCCGAGCTGACCCGCCGACACCTGCACGTTCTGCTCGCGCACGGCGGCAATCACGTCGCTCGCGGTCAGCCCGCGCGACGCGAGCCGGTTCGGGTCGAGCCACAGCCGCATCGCGTAGTCGCCGGAGCCGGACAAGCCGACGTCGCCGACACCGGTCAGCCGCGACAGCTCGTCCTTCACGTGCAGCGTCAGGTAGTTGCGCAGGTACAGCGAATCGCGGCTGTTGTCCGGCGAATAGAGGCTCACGTACATCAGCGGCGTCGGCGACTGCTTCTGCGTGGTCACGCCGTACTGGCGCACCTCGTCGGGCAGGCGCGACAGCGCCTGGCTCACGCGGTTCTGCACGCGCACGGCGGCCGTGTCGGGATCGACGCCCTGCAGGAACGTGACGACGACCTGCAGGCTGCCGTCCGACCCGGCAACCGACTTCATGTACATGATGCCTTCGACGCCGTTGATCGCCTCTTCCAGCGGTTCGGCGACCGATTCGGCGATTTCCTTCGGGTTCGCGCCCGGGTACGTCGCACGCACGACGACGCTCGGCGGCACGACTTCCGGGTATTCACCGGCGGGCAGCATCGGAATCGAGATCAGGCCGATCGCGAAGATGACGATCGACAGCACGACCGCGAAGATCGGCCGGTCGATGAAGAATCGGGAGAAATCCATCGTATCGCTCCCGTCACTGCACGGCCGGCGCGCCGGCATCGGCGACGGCCTGCGTGCCGTTGCCCGATCCGTTGCCCGCGCCATAACCGGCACCAGCACCGGCACCGGCATCGGCGCGTACGGGCAGTGCCTTCGGCTTCACCTGCGCGCCCGGATAGTAGATCCGCTGCATGCCGTCGACGACCACGCGGTCGCCCGCCTGGATCCCCTTCTCGATGATCCGCTCGCCGTCCAGCCCGCGGCCGATCGTCACGTCACGGCGCAGCGCCTTGTCGCCGGGGCCGATCACATACACGTACTTGCGGTCCTGGTCGGTGAGCACGGCCTTGTCGTCGACGAGCAGCGCATCCTGGTCGCGGCCGCTGACGAGCTGCACGCGCGCATACAGGCCGGGCGTAAACGCATGATCCGCATTCGGCAGCCGCACGCGCGCGCGGATCGTGCCCGTCTGCGGGTCGAGACGGTTGTCGAGGAAATCGACGGTGCCCGCATGCGGGAAGCCCGTCTCGTTCGAGAGGCCCACGCGAACCGGATCGGCGCCGATCGCGCGATGCTTCGGGTCGGCACGCCGTGCGTTGTAGCGCAGGTAGCTCTGTTCGTCGCAGTCGAAATACACGTAGACGGGGTTCTGCGACACGACGGTCGTCAGCAGCGTGTCGTCCGCGCGCGCCAGGTTGCCGACAGTGGCGACCGCGCGGCCGACGCGGCCCGCGATCGGCGCGCGCACTTCGGTGAAACCGAGATTGAGCTTCGCGTCGGCGACGGCCGCATCGGCCGCCTGCAGGTCAGCCCGCGCCTGCTCGGCCGTGGCGCGCGCGTTGTCGAGTTCTTCCTGCGACGTCGCATGCGCATCGATCAGCGTCTGCACGCGCTTGAGCTGCACGTTCGCGAGGCTCGCGGCCGCGCGGGCCCGCTGCAGCTGCGCGTTCGCGCGATCGAGTGCGATCCGGTACGGGCGCGGGTCGATCTCGAACAGCAGCGCGCCCTGCGCGACCAGGTCGCCCTCCTTGTAGGCGACGCGCTGCAGATAGCCGCTCACGCGCGGCCGCAGTTCGACTGCGTCGACCGCTTCGACGCGTCCGTTGAATTCGTCCGCGAGGCGGATCGTGCGCGGCGCGATGGTGGCAACGCCGACTTCGGGAAGGGCCGGGGCCGACGATGCGCCTTTGCCGTCGTGACAGCCCGACAACGCCAGCAGCAGTGCACAGGCCGCGCCCAAAGGCGACGTCCTGCGTAGGGATAAGGAGAGCATGATGCCTCGCGACGGGTTAAACTGCCGCGTAGCATAAAAGTTGAAGTTAACTTCAAGTCAAGCTTTCCCGGAGGGGTGTCATGGGTATCCAGGAAATCCCGCAATGGCCGCTGATGTCGATCCGCGAAGTGGCCGCGCGCAGCGGCGTGCCAGCGTCGACCTTGCGGTTCTACGAGACGCGCGGGCTCATCAAATCGCACCGCAACGGCTCGAGCCATCGCCACTATTCACGCGCGGTGCTGCGGCTGATCGCGTTCATCGTGTTCGCGCAGAAGATCGGCTATTCGCTCGACGAGATCGCCGAGCAGCTCGTCAGCCTGCCCGAGGACACCGCGCCGAGCAACAAGGATTGGCAGCGGCTGTCGCGCGGCTGGAAGCAACGCGTCGCGAGCCGGATCGAGGAACTGCAGCGGCTCTACATCAACCTCGACGAATGCATCGGCTGCGGCTGCCTGTCGCTGAAGCGCTGCAAGCTGACGAACCCGGAAGACCGCGCGGGCCGCAACGGGCCCGGCGCGCGGCGCTGGCTCGGCGATACGCCGCCCAAGGATCTCGAATGACCGGCGGCCGGGCGAGGCGCGCGATGCCGTGCCCGGCCTCCGGTACGGATGGCGTCACCCGACGCGCCAGCCGCCGTTCACCGCGATCGTCGCGCCGGTGACGAACGACGCGCGCGGCCCGGCGAGCCACGCGACCGCGTCCGCGATGTCGTCCGGATGCCCGGCGCGGCCGGCCGGCGTCTGCTCGCGAATCGTCGCCGCGATGGCCGGCGCGACGCCGCCGTCCCCGAAGAAGCGTGTGTCGGCGATATAGCCTGGCGCGACCGTATTGACCGTCGCGCCGCGCGGCCCGAGTTCGCGCGCCAACGCAACGGTGAACCCTTCGACGCCGGCCTTCGCCGCCGCGTACGCCAGGCCGCCCGGCAGCAGGCTGCCGGCGCGCGCCGCGATCGAGCCGAGGTTGACGATCCGCGCGTCGCGCTCGGCCAGGTGCGGCAGCACGGCCAGGGTCGTCACGAACAGGCTTTTCAGGTTCGCGTCGAGCACGGCATCCCACACGGTCTCGGCCTCGCCCGCCTCGGTGTCCGCGCCAACGCGGCCGGTCAGCCCCGCGTTGTTGACCAGCACGTCCACGCTAGGCCACTGCGCGACGATCGCGGCGACCACCGCCTCAGCCTCGCGCCGCACGCTCAAATCACCGGCCTGCCCGATCGCCGCGCCGCCGAGACGCGCGACGGCCGCGTCCAGCCGCGCCGTGTCGCGCCCGACGATCGCGACGCGATACCCGTCCTCCACCAGCCGCCGTGCGATCGCGAAGCCGATCCCGCTCGACCCGCCCGTGACGATCGCCGTCCGTTGCCGTTCACTGCCCGTCATGTCCTGCCCTCCCGAATGTTGACGATTGCCGACAGTGCAAGTCTGGGCGTGGCGAGGTGATAGGTAAAATACGAATTCGATGATCCACTGATACACGAGAGGTATCGCATGATCGATCTGCGCCAGTTCAGGCAATTCATCGCGGTTGCCGAGACGCTCAGCTTCCGGCGTGCGGCCGAGCGGCTGCACATGGCGCAGCCGCCGCTCAGCGCGGCGATCCGCAAGCTCGAAGACGAGCTGGGCGTCTCGCTGCTCGAGCGCGACAACCGCGGCTCGACGCTCACGCCGGCCGGCGAGGCATTCCTGCTCGAAGCTCGGCGCGCGCTCGAACAGGCCGAACGCGCGGTGGCCGTGGCCCGCCGCGCGGGCGCGGGCCTCGGCGGCACGCTGCGGCTGCGCTTCGTCGACAGCACCGTCAACGCGCTATTGCCGCTGATCCTGCGGGCGTTCCAGGAACGCCATCCAGGCGTCGATTTCCAGCTCGAGGAAGGCACGACCGCCGAGCAGGTGCTCGCGCTGCGCCACGACCGCACCGACATCGGCCTCGTCGTGCTGCCGGTGGCCGACGCGGGCGACGTGCGCGTCGAGCCGCTGCTGCGCGACCGGATGGTCGCGGCGCTGCCCGACGGTCACCGGCTCGCACGCCGCCGGCACATCGCGCTCGCCGACCTGGCGGACGACCCGTGGGTCATGTTCGCCGCGCACCACGGTCCCGGCATGCATGCGCTGATCGTGACCGCATGCGCGCAGGCCGGCTTCGCGCCGCGCGTCGTCCAGCAGCCGCGCCAGATGCAGACGACGGCCGGGCTCGTCGCGGGCGGGATCGGCGTCGCACTGATGCCGCGCCTGTTCGTGCCGATGCAACCGAAAGGCATTACGTTCTGCGAACTGAAGGGTGCGGGCAGCCCGCTCGCGTACGAGCTGGCGATCGCGTACCGGACGCCATCGCCGCTCGTCGATGCGCTGCGCGAGACCGCGCGAAACGCGGTGCGCAAACTGGGGCTGGTCGCCGCGACGTGAGTGTGCGCGTGGTGCGCGGCGCTCAGTCGCCGACGAGGTTGAACGCGGCGTCGGTCACGGCACGCCGGAACGCGTCCGGCTGCGTGGGCAGCGACGTGAACTCCAGCATGATGTGGCTGTACGACACCGTGTTGCCGATCGCGCTCGCGATCATGAAGAACAGCACGTTCGGATCGACCGCGCGAATCGCGCCGGCCTGCACGGCGTCCGCCAGCAGCGGGAACATCACGTCGTAATACGGACGGACGAGCCGCTCCTGCAGCCGGTCGAGCCGCCCGCCCACTTCGGTCGCCGCCGTCGAGAAGAACATGCCCATGTCGGGTTCGTCGAACTCATGGTCGACGCACAGCTCGAGTGCGCGCCGCACGCGTTCGCGATGCGACAGCGGCGACGTACGCAACGCACGCAGCGCATCGAACATCGGCTCGGCGATCTCGACGATCTGCTCGACGACGGCCAGCCACAACGTTTCCTTCGTACCGAAATGATGGGCGATCAGCGCCGCGTCGATGCCCAGCTCGCGCGCGACCTCGCGCACGCTCGTCGCGTCGTAGCCCCGCTTCGCGAACGTACGGCGCGCGGCCCGCAATATCACGTCCGGTCCGACGGACGCCCCGGCCAGCGGCCGCCCTCGCATACGCCGCTTGCCCGGCGCGCGCTCAGTGACTTCAGCCACGTTTCCCTGCTCTCCTTGAATGATTCGAATGCGCCTGTTCCAGCCCCGCTTCAGCACCGCCGAAACCGCGTGATTTGCCCCGCTCCGTTGACACGCGAAGCCGGGAAGCGCTAGGATCATACCTTATTCATCACGTGATGATTTATCCATGGCAACCCCTACACGTATCGTCATCGTCGGCGGCGGGATCGCCGGACTGCAGCTCGCCACGCGTCTGGGCGAGCGTCTCGGCCGGTCCGGGCGCGCACAGGTCACCGTCGTCGACCGCAGCCCGACCCACATCTGGAAACCGATGTTGCACACGATCGCGGCCGGTACGCGCGACGTGCAGCAGCAGCAGGTGATCTTCCTCGCCCATGCCCGCGATCACGGTTACACGTACCAGCCCGGCGAACTGAAGGGGCTCGATCGCGCGCGGCGCCGCGTGCAGCTCGGCGAGATCCGCTCGCAGGACGGCGAACTCGTGCTCGACGCCCGCGAACTCGAATACGACGTGCTGATCCTCGCGCTCGGCAGCCAGGCCAACGATTTCGGCACGCCGGGCGTACGCGAGCACTGCTATTTCATCGACAGCCAGCCGCAGGCCGAGACCTTCAACGAAGCGTTGCGGATGCGCGTATTTCGCAGCATCGCGCGCGACGAGCCGTTCCGCGTCGCGATCGTCGGTGCCGGCGCGACCGGCGTCGAGCTTGCCGCGGAGCTGAGCCGCCTGCTGGAAGTGGCACAAGCCTATGGCGACGAAACGGTACGCGACCGGCTGCAACTCACGCTGCTTGAAAGCGGTCCGCGCATCCTCGCCGCATTTCCGCCGAAGATTTCCGCATCGGCACAGCAACGGCTCGAACAGATCGGCTTTCACGTGCTGACGTCGACCCGCGTCACGTCGGCCGACGCGAACGGCTTTCACTACGGCGACGGTTCGTTTGCGGAAGCCGACCTCATGGTGTGGGCGGCCGGCGTAAAGGCGCCCGATTTCATGCAGGCGCTCGGCGGCCTCGACACGAATCGCGCGAACCAGATCGTCGTCGGCCCGACGCTGCAGGCAACGGGCGACGAACACGTGTTCGCGATCGGCGATTGCGCGAGCCTGTTGCCCGACGGCCAGGAACGGCCGCTGCCGCCCACCGCGCAGGTCGCGACGCAGCAGGCCGAGCATCTCGCGAAGCACCTGCCCGCGTGGCTCGACGGCAAGCCGATGCCGCCGTTCGCGTTCCACGATTTCGGCGCGCTCGTGTCGATCAGCGACTACGACGCGTTCGGCACGCTCGGGCAGTTCGGGTTCTTTCGTGGCGGCTTCATCCAGGGGCGATTCGCGCAATTCAGCCACCTGATGCTCTACCGGCGGCACCAGCAGGCGCTGCACGGCTTCTCCAAGGCGAGCCTGCTGTGGATCGCCGAACGGATCAACGGCTGCGCGCGGCCGCGCATCCGCCTGTCGTGATGCCGCGCGTTGCGGTGCCGCGTAACGTTTCGAGGAAAACTGACATGAACAACCGTATCGCCCCCTGGCTCATGACCGTCGCCGCGATCGGCAGCTTCGACATGCCGTCCGTCTCGTGGAGCACGCCGCGGCGGCGCAGCGTCACGCGCGACCGGCTGCCGTCGTGGGACGCGACGAGCAAGCCGGCCATCAGCGTACTCGAGCGGCCCACGGCCGACACCGTGATGATTTCCTGGCGCGACGCATGCACCGGGCACTACGGTTATCAGAAGTGGCGGTTGTTCACCACGCGCAAGCGCGGCGTGTGCGCGCTGTCGGGGCAGCCGATCGAGATCGGCGACAGCGTCTATGCGCCGCAATTGCTCGGCTCGACGCCGGGCAACGCCGCCGCGATGGTGCTGGCCGCGTGCATCGACGCGGCCCGCCCCGCCGAGGCGGCCTGAAGGCGCGGGATACCGCTTCAGGCCGTGGTGACGCGATCCGCCTCGCGGGCCGCCTCGTTCATCCGTGCTTCGGCTTCCTCATCCAGCCGCGCCGCATTCGCTTCGGCTTCCGCTTCGGGCATCAGCTCGCCTTCCCATTTCGCGACCACCGCGCTGGCGATCGAGTTGCCCACTGCGTTCGTGGCCGAACGGCCCATGTCGAGGAACGTATCGACGCCGAGAATCAGCAGCAGCCCGGCTTCCGAGATGTTGAACTGGTGCAGCGTCGCGGCGATCACGACGAGCGACGCGCGCGGCACGCCGGCCATGCCTTTCGACGTCAGCATCAGGATCAGCAGCATCGTGACCTGCGTGCCGAGCGACAGGTGAATACCGTACGCCTGCGCGATGAACAGCGACGCGAACGTGCAGTACATCATCGAGCCGTCGAGGTTGAACGAATACCCCATCGGCATCACGAAGCTCGAGATCTTGCGGCGCACGCCGAAACGGTCGAGCGCATCGAGGATCTTCGGATACGCGGCTTCCGAGCTCGCGGTCGCGAACGACAGCATGAACGCTTCCTTGATCAGCACCAGCAGCTTGAACACGCGGCGGCCGAGGAACAGCAGCCCGGCGATGACGAGCGTGCCCCACAGCAGGAACAGGCTCAGGTAGAAATCGCCCATGAACACCGCGAACTTCAGCAGGATCGACAGGCCGTTGATCGCGACCGTCGACGCCATCGCCGCCAGCACCGCGAGCGGCGCGAGCTTCATCACATAGCCGGTAATCCTGAGCATCACGTGCGCGAGCTGGTCGATCGCCGCGACGAGGATCTTGCCGCGCTCGCCGAGCGACGCAAGCGCCACGCCGAAGAACATCGAGAACACGACGATCTGCAGGATCTCGTTGTTCGCCATCGCCTCGGCGATCGACTTCGGCACCATGTGACCGACGAAATCCTTCAGCGTGAACTTGGACGTCGCCAGATGCGCGGACGCGCCGATATCCGGCAGCGGCAACCCGAGGTTCTCGCCGGGCCGCAGCAGGTTCGCCATCAGCAGGCCGAGCAGCAGCGAGATCAGCGACGCGGTGACGAACCAGCCGAGCGCCTTCACGAACACGCGCCCCACCGACGACGCGTCGCCCATGTGCGCGATGCCGACGACGAGCGTCGAGAACACCAGCGGGCCGATCACCATCTTGATCAGCCGCAGGAACACGTCGGACACCAGCGAGATGTACCCGGCGATCTCCGCCGCGGACTGCTTGTCCGGCAGTTGCGTATAGATCATGTAGCCGATCAGGATGCCGGCCGCCATCGCGAGCAGGATCCAGCCTGCCGCGGACATTCGTTTGTTCATGATGGAATTCGATGCACGGGAAGAAGTTGAAGGATGAAAGGCGCGCGTCCCGTGCCGTGCCAGGGCGCGTGCGTGGCGAGCCAACCGTGCCCGGTGTGTCGGCCACGGCCGGCGGCGCCGGTCAGGCTCGCGGATGTCCGCGAACCGACGGACTGCCGCCGCAACGACGCTCGCGCAAGGGCAAACGTCGTCGGCGGCGGTTCAGCTCGATGCCGACCGGATCCGGTCAGTAGCCGATTGCCGATCCGGCCGGACGACGCGGGTCGTTGTAGCCGTAGATGAAGCCGACACGCACGTTGCCGGACACGGACGAATCGTTCCCGGAACTCTGGCGGCTCGCGGCTTCGGTGCCCGGCAGGCCGACCATGATCAGCTCGGCGGCGCCCCACGGCGTCTGCTCGACCATCTTGTAGCCCATGTTGCGCAGGATCGCGAGCGTGTCGGGCGACAGGCCGTAGGTCTCGTAATAGACCTCGTCAGGCAGCCACTGGTGATGGATCCGCGGCGCGGTGACGGCATCCTGCGGCGTCATCCCGTAGTCGATCACGTTCAGCACCGTCTGCAGCGTGATCGTGATGATGCGCGACCCGCCCGGCGAACCGACCACCATGAACACCTTGCCGTCCTTCTTCACGATGGTCGGCGCCATCGACGACAGCGGACGCTTGCCCGGCGCGATCGAGTTACGCGTGCCCTGCACGAGACCGAACAGGTTCTGCGCGCCGACCTTCACGGTGAAATCGTCCATCTCGTCGTTCAGGAAGAAGCCCGTGCCCGGCGCGATGACCACGGCGCCGAAGCGGCCGTTGACCGTGTAGGTCGTCGACACCGCGTTGCCGTCCTTGTCGACGATCGAATAGTGGGTCGTCTCCGGCTTCTCGTGCACGCCG
The DNA here is from genome assembly GCF_050768715.1 of Burkholderia sp. ZZQ-2. Taxonomy (NCBI): domain Bacteria; kingdom Pseudomonadati; phylum Pseudomonadota; class Betaproteobacteria; order Burkholderiales; family Burkholderiaceae; genus Burkholderia; species Burkholderia sp. ZZQ-2. Next base: position 16,433 of record NZ_LDVA01000338.1, read on the forward strand.
ACACCCGGCTGCACGTCCACCGACGGCGTCGCCGTATCGGCATGGATGCTCTTGCGGATCTGCGCCGCGTATTCCTTGCTCGTCAGCTTCGCGACCGGGTTGTCGATGAAGTTCGGATCGCCGAGCAGCGTGTTGCGATCCTCGTATGCGTGCCGCATCGCTTCGGTCATGTAGTGGACCGCCGCGGCCGAGTGGTAGCCGAGCTTGCGCAGGTCGTACCCTTCGAGGATGTTCAGCGTCTCGCACATCGTCACGCCGCCCGAGCTCGGCGGCGGCGCCGACACGAACTCGTAGCCGCGATACGTGCACGTCAGCGGCGCCATGTCCTGCGCGCGGTAGGACGCGAAATCGGCGGCCGTGATCACGCCGCCCGCGCGCCTGGCCGCGGCCTCGACGATCTTCGGGATCTCGCCGTGATAGAACGCGTCGGGCCCCTGCTCCGCGATGCGCTCGAGCGTGCGTGCGAGGTCCTTCTGCACGAGGCGGTCGCCCGGCTGCAGCGGCGTGCCGTCCGGGCGGAGGAAGATGCGGGCCGCTTCCGGGTCCTTCCTGAAGCGCGCGACCGTCGTGTCGAGGATGTCCGTATCGCCGCGCGTCAGCACGAAACCGTCGCGCGCGAGCCGGATCGCCGGTTCCATCACCTGCCTGCGCGTCAGCTTGCCGTACTTGCGCTGCGCGAGATCGAGGCCCGCGACCGTGCCCGGCACGCCGACCGCGCGATAGCCGTACAGGCTGTCGTCGGGGATGATGTTGCCGTTCGCGTCGAGGTACATGTTCGCGGAAGCCGCGGCCGGTGCGGTCTCGCGGAAATTGATGAAGCGGTCGCGGCCGTCGGCCAGGTGAAGGGTCATGAAACCGCCGCCGCCGATATTGCCGCAGCACGAATTGGTCACGGCCTGCGCATAGCCGACCGCCACTGCCGCATCCACCGCGTTGCCGCCTTCCTTCAGGATGTCGACGCCGATCTGCGACGCGAAGTGCTGCGAGGACACGACCATGCCGTTCTTCGCTTCGACCGCCGGGTCCGACGCGGCGAACGCGCACACGCTCATTGCCGACAACAGGGTGAGTACTACGAGCCGCCTCATGACGGAATCCTCCAGACAAATAAACCGTGCCATGCCGGAATGCGACGCCGCATCGTCACGCATCGAAGCATCGATTCGCGATGTAATGAACCGTACATTCCAGCGAGGCCGCGATCATAGCACTCGGTTTTTTACACCAAAACCTAGGGTTATCACTGAACCATGAACGAATATCGACCGGATGTTTTCTTTATCAATGTATGTTTCATTACATTCATTGACGAGCCGGCCGACCGTGCGATGCGCCCCTCTAATTCCGGAGTGCGGGCGGCCCGCCGCACGTCAATCGGCTAACATGCGTGGGTTCGCCGGCAGACGCACGTCTGCCGTTTGTCATTTGGATTGAGAGAGTCGGAGTGCCCGATGGGGACGAGCATCAGGGCGTTGCTGTTATCCCAGATGGATAGCTTCACGCCGTCGGAACAGAAGGTTGCGCAGGCGTTGCTGGATCGCTATCCCAGTCTCGGGCTGGGGCCCATCGCGCAGTTCGCGAAGCAGGCCGACGTGAGCGACCCGACCGTGTTTCGCTTCGTCGTCAGGATCGGGTTTCCCAACTATTCGTCGTTCCAGCAGGCGCTGTACGGCGAAATCGACACCGCGATGAATTCGCCGCTCGCGCGGATGGACGCGTTTCACTCGGCTTCGGGGCTGCGCGACAGTCATTCGGCGATTTTCCAGCGGTTGTCGCAATCGCTGGCCACCACGATCGAAGGACTCGATGCGGCGGCGTTCGACGCCGCCGTGGCACTGCTGGCCGATCAGGACGTTCGCGTTTTCTGCGGCGGCGGGCGTTACACCGCGCCGCTCGCTTCGCTGTTTTCGTTCACGCTCGCGTATGCGCGGCCACGCGTCCAGTATGTCGAACCGAATGTGAACCTCGCCTCGGTCGCCCTGGCGGACATGGGGCCCGGCGACGTGCTCGTCATTTTCGATTTCCGCCGCTACCAGCGCGACAGCATCCGGTTCGCGCAAGCCGCACACCAGCTCGGCACGCGCGTGCTGCTGGTCACCGACGAATGGCATTCGCCGATCGGGGAATTTGCGGAGATCGTGCTGCGGATCCAGGGGCAGCCGTTCGCGATGCTGCAGACCAACGTGCCGGCGCTCGCGCTCGCCGAAGCGCTCGTGATCGGCGTGACGAACCGGTTGCCTGAGCTGGCAAGGCAGCGGATGGAAAGGATCGAATCGCTCAATACCGGCGGAATCGAGCAGCACGCCAACAGTCGCGATCTGCCCGAATGACGATCGCTCGCCATTCGGGCACGGACTTCAGCTCTCGACATCCTCGAGACTGAACACTTCCGTCTTGTCGTTATACGAAAAGACTTCGCCGTAACGCCCCCAGTCGATCACCGCGTCGAGCGTTTCCTCGGCGGCTTCATCGGACAGGAAATCCTCCAGCTCCTGCTCGAAGCGCACGCGCGGCGCGCGATGGCCCGGGCGCTCGTTCAGCACCTTCCTGATCCGTGCAGCCAGCGGCACGTGCTTCAGCAGGTGATCGGCAAACATCAGCTTGCGCTCCTGCGTGCCGAACTCCGCGAACACACGCGCCGGCGGCGTCAGGAACACGTCCCCTTCCCGCACGTCCGCGAAGTCGAGGTATTGCAGCACTTCGGCGATCGGGAACAGTTCGTCGACCTCGAGATGCAGCGTACGCGCGATTTCCGGCATGTCCGCACGGCCATGGTACGGCGCCATCGCGAGCGTCTCGATCAGGCCGGCCATCAGGTTGGTCGACACGCGCGGCATCCAGCTGCCGAGCTCCAGCCCCTTCTTCGTCGCCTCGTTGGTCTGGCGCGCGGTCATCTTCGCGTAGATGTCGTCGACGAGCTTGCGGAAATCCGTGTCGAGCCGGTTGCGCGGATGCTTGAACGGCACCTTGATCTCGGCGATCACGCGGCCCGGGTTCGACGACAGCACGAGGATCCGGTCGCACATGAACACGGCTTCCTCGATGTTGTGCGTGACGATCAGCACCGACTTGATCGGCATGCGGCCTTGCGTCCACAGGTCGAGCAGGTCGGTACGCAGCGTCTCGGCGGTCAGCACGTCGAGCGCGGAGAACGGTTCGTCCATCAGCAGGATCGTCGGGTCGACGACGAGCGCGCGCGCAAAGCCCACGCGCTGGCGCATGCCGCCCGACAGCTCGCGCGGGTACGCGTTCTCGAAACCGTCGAGACCGATCAGGTCGATCGCGGCAAGCGCACGCTCGCGCCGCTCGCGCGCGCCGACGCCGAGCGCTTCCAGCCCGGCTTCCACGTTCTGCAGCACGGTGAGCCACGGGAACAGCGCGAAGGTCTGGAACACCATCGCGACGCCTTCGGCCGGGCCGCGCAGCGGCTTGCCGAGATAGGTCACCTCGCCGCCGGTCGGCTCGATCAGCCCGGCGATGATGCGCAGCAGCGTCGACTTGCCCGAGCCGGAACGGCCGAGCAGGCCGACGATCTCGCCTTCGCGCAGCGACAGGTTCGCATCGTCGAGCACGAGCAGTTCGCCCTGCG
>NZ_LDVA01000339.1:0-7012 GCF_050768715.1 Burkholderia sp. ZZQ-2
GGCGCCGTACCAGGTCTTCACGCCCTTGTGGCCCGCGCATGCGCCCTTCTTCGACGCGCCCGAGTAGAACGAGCCGTCCTTGCACAGACCGGTCGTGCCGGCCGGCGCGCTGGCCGGCACCTGCGCGAACGCACCGATCGACAACCCCATGCCGGCGACCAGCGCGGCGATCAACATCGTTTTTTTCATGGTCCTCTCCTGATTTGCCTGACTGAAGAATGCGTTCCGGGTCGCCCCGGAAAATTCGCGCTTACCGCACCCAGCGGCACACGCGATGGTGGTGATGATCGACGTGGCACACACGATGCGAATGCGCTTCGGCAAGCGCCGGAACAAGAACCGCACATGCCGCTGCGGTAGCCGTCAGGATCTTCGCGATGCGCTTCATGAAACTCTCCCGGGTAGGTCAACCGGCGATCCGGCTGGTACCTCCTTAACGCCGGTCGTCGGCAGGCCGTGCACCGCCGCCCCGCGCAATTGACGATCTTTGACATCGCGGCGCGGCCTGCGCGTCGAAGCTGACGAATGTCTTTCTTTTCTTTCCGGATCTTCAGCTTTCCAACCGTTCGGAATTCGAAAGAACGTTGCCGGGGAAGGGAAAACGTGCCGCAGGCGTGATCGGTACGCATGGAGGCTTCCAGGGAGCGCGCAACAAAAAACCGCCCGAAGGCGGTCTGATGCAGGCGTGCACGTGACGCGCGCCCAGGGGCAACCGGGCAGCTACGCGCCCGCCTCCCCCCACGGCGTCGGCGGCGGCACGGCGCACGGCCCGTCGACGTCGATCGACTTGAAATCGGCGGGCCCGACGATCTCCAGGTATTCCATGTCAGGCGAGTAGTCGAACAGGTAGTGGACGATCCCCGGCGCCTGATGCACGCAGTCGCCGGCCGCCACCAGCGTCTCCCGTTCGCCGTACATGAAGCGCGCCCAGCCCTTCAGCATGATCACGATATGGAACTCGGCCTCGTGACGGTGCCAGCCGGTGCCCGCCTCCGGTGCATGATTCGCCCTGACGAGTTGCGCGACGACCTTGCCGTTCGTCGCGGTCGCGATGCCGAGATCGCGATACAGGAAGAAGTCGCGCAGGCCTTCGCCGCGATACGCGGTGTCCTGCGGCTTCACATGGGAAAAAGCGGTGGTGGTCTGCTCGCTCATCGCGGTGCTCCTTCATCAAAAGGATTCCGCGTGACAAGCATTTAGCGTTCCACCCTGCACCACCGCCCGCCGGCTTACTTCAACCGCCCCGACAGGAACTGCCCGAGCCGTTCGCTCTTCGGATTCACCAGAATCTCCTGCGGATTCCCTTCCTCCTCGATCTTTCCCTGATGCAGGAAGATCACGTGATTCGACACGTTGCGCGCGAAGCCCATCTCGTGCGTGACAACGACCATCGTGCGGCCTTCCTCGGCGAGCTTCTGCATCACCTTCAGCACTTCGCCCACCAGCTCCGGATCGAGCGCCGACGTCGGCTCGTCGAACAGCATCACCTCCGGCTCCATCGCGAGCGCGCGCGCGATCGCGACGCGCTGCTGCTGGCCGCCCGACAGGTGCGACGGATACATGCCCTCGACGCGCGGCGCGAGCCCGACCTTCTCCAGGTACTTGCGTGCGCGGGCGATCGCTTCGTCCTTGCCGATCCCGAGCACGGCCATCGGCGCTTCGATCACGTTCTCGAGCACCGTCATGTGCGCCCACAGGTTGAAGTGCTGGAACACCATCGACAGCTTGGTGCGCATCCGCTGCAGCTGCTTCTGGTCGGCCACGCGCAGCGAGCCGTTGCGGTCGCGCGTGGTCTGGATCGGCTCGCTGCCGATCGTGATCTGCCCCGAGCACGGCTGCTCGAGGAAGTTGATGCAGCGCAGGAACGTGCTCTTGCCGGAGCCGCTCGAGCCGATGATGCTGATCACGTCGCCGGCCTTCGCCTTCATCGACACGCCCTTCAACACCTCGTTGTCGCCGAACTTCTTGTGCAGGTTGTCAACGGTAAGCTTGTACATGCTGGGTCCTTCCTTGCGAATCTTGCGAATGCGTTAATGGCCGTTAATGGCCGCGCGGCGAGAGGTACGCGAGCCAGCGCGTCTCGAGCTTTCGGAACGCCCAGATGAGCGTGAACACGACGACGGCGTACAGCACGGCCGCGATGCCGTAGGCCTGGAACGACATGTACGTCGCCGAATTGACGTCGCGCGTGACCTTCAGGATGTCGGGCACGGTCGCGGTGAACGCGAGCGTCGTCGCGTGCAGCATCAGGATCACTTCGTTGCTGTAGCTCGGCAGCGAACGGCGCAGCGCGGACGGCAGGATGATCCGCGTATAGAGCTTGAAGCGCGACATCCCGTAGGCCATGCCGGCCTCGATCTCGCCGGCCGACGTCGCCTTGATCGCGCCCGCGAAGATCTCCGTCGCATACGCGCATTCGTTCAGCACGAACGCGAGCAGCGTGCAGTTCATCGCGTTGCGGAAGAACGTGTCAAGCAGCACGTGGTTGTGCACGACCTGCAGGCTGTAGATGCCCGTGTAGCACATCAGCAGTTGCACGTAGAGCGGCGTGCCGCGAAACACGTACGTATAGAGCCACACCGGGCCCGAGATCCAGCGGTTCGACGACGCGCGCGCGATCGCGAGCGGCACGGCGAGCGCGAAGCCCAGCGCGATCGACACGACCAGCAACCACAGCGTGATCGCGAGGCCGCTGAAGCGGTAGCCGTCGGTGTAGAGATAGCTTTGCCAGTACTGGCTGACGAGTTCGATCACAGTGCGAGCCTCCGGACGCCGACGGAATAACGCTTCTCGAGGTGATGCAGCACGACGTTGGACACCGTCGTGATCGCGAGGTAGATCGCGCCTGCCGCAAGCGTGAAGAAGAAGAAATCGAGCGTGCTCTTGCCCGCGTCCTGCGACGCCTTGACGACGTCGGCGAGGCCGATGATCGACACGAGCGCGGTGGCCTTCACGAGCACCTGCCAGTTGTTGCCGATGCCGGGCAGCGCGAAGCGCATCATCTGCGGGAACAGGATGCGGCGGAACACGCGCCAGCCGCTCATCCCGTATGCGAAGCCCGCTTCGAGCTGGCCGCGCGGCACCGACAGGAACGCACCGCGAAACGTCTCGGTGAAGTACGCGCCGTAGATGAAGCCGAGCGTGATGACGCCCGCCACGAACGGGTCGATGTCGATCTGGTCCCAGCCGAGCATGTCGGTGAAGTTGTTCAGCAGGATCTGGATCCCGTAGAACAGCAGCAGCATCAGCACGAGATCCGGCACCGCGCGGATCAGCGTCGTGTAGAAGGTGCCGATCGACTTGAGCACGCGGTTCGTCGACAGCTTCGCGCTCGCACCGATGAGGCCCAGAACGAGCGACGCGGCCAGCGACAGCACCGCGAGCTTCACGGTCTCGACCGTGCCGGCCCACAGAAGCGGGCCAAATCCTTGGAAGATCATAGAAGGGATCCAGAACGAAGTGGCTGGATTGTCAATAGCCATTAACCGCGCATCAAACGATATCTGCGCACTACCTGATGCGACCCGCTCATCAAGCCGGACGCATCCCGCGAAGCGGATTGCACCCGGCAACGGATGCGGCGCGCGCCGCAGGCGATGCGCGCCGCACGGACGGTCAGCCGCCGTAGACGTCGAATGCGAAGTACTTCTTCTCGAGCTTCTTGTACGTGCCGTCCTTGATGATGTCGGCGATCGCGTGGTCGATCTTCGCCTTCAGGTCGGCGTCGTCCTTGCGCAACCCGATGCCGGCGCCGTTGCCGAGCGTCTTCGGATCGTCGATGTCCTTGCCGGCGAAGTCGAAGCTCGCGCCGCGCGGCGTCTTCAGGAAACCGATGTCGGCCTGCACCGCGTCCTGCAGCGCCGCGTCGAGGCGGCCCGACATCAGGTCCTGGTACACGCCGTCCTGGTTCTGGTAAGGCACGACCCGCACGCCCTTCGGCGCCCAGTACGTCTTCGCGTAGGTTTCCTGGATGGTGCCCTGCTCGACGCCGACCGACTTGCCCTTCAGCGATTCGGCCGTCGGCTGCAGGTTCGCGCCCTTCTTCGCGACGAGGCGCGTCGGCGTGTTGAACAGCTTGTCGGAGAACGCGATCTGCTCGGCACGCGCCGGCGTCATCGACATCGACGACAGCACGCCGTCGAACTTGCGGGCCTTCAGTGCCGGGATCATCCCGTCGAAGTCGTTTTCGATCCACACGCACTTCGCCTTCAGGCGGGCGCAGATCTCGTTGCCGAGATCGACGTCGAAGCCGACGACCTTGCCGCTTGTGTCCTTCGATTCGAACGGCGGATAGCTGGCGTCGACGCCGAACCGGATCGTCGACCAATCCTTGGCGTGGGCACCGACCGCGATGCAGGCGAGGGCAATACTGAGCGCGAGTTTCTTCATGACGTTCCTGTCGTGGACGAACTGGGCAAGGGTCCCGTCGGACAGCCCGCACCGGCGCGGCCGGCACGGCGCCCCGCCGTGAACCCTTCCAACCCGGGCATCGCCTCGTCCGGCGACCGCCCAAGTTGTACATACAACTTTGCCCGCGCAGGCGCATCACCAGCAATCCGTGTTTATCTCTAATTGTCGGCGGATTATGGCCGTGGGTTGTAAATTCCCTTCAATTTCAATTAATTACGAATTACAGCGAGCTAAACGACAGCTTTCTCCGCATGCAGGCTGGTGGCCGGGAGCGGGTTTTCACCTGTCTAGACCTGCCGACGCCGCATCACGCTGCCCGTCCGTCATGCCGACCGTTTCCAGACCGACCAGCCGGTAGCCGAACTGCAGTTCCGTCAACAGGTGCCGCGGGCGCGCCGGCACCGGTTCGAGCTTCTGCCGCAGGTTCGTCATGTACACGCGCACGTAGTGCGCGCGTTCCGCGTCGTGGATCCCCCACACCTCGGCCAGCAATTGCCGCGCGGCGACCACGCCGCCGCGCGCGCGAATCAGCGCGGCGAGCAGCCGGAATTCGAGGCGCGTCAGATGAACCGGTTCGCCGCCGCGGGCGACTTCGTGCTTGCCGAGATCGACGGTCACGTCGCCGAAGCGCACGATCGACGACGATTGCCCGTCGGCCGACACGAACGCCGCGCGCCGCAACTGCGCGCGCGCCCGCGCGAGCAGTTCGGGCACGCCGAACGGCTTCGGCAGGTAATCGTCCGCGCCCGCGTCGAGCGCCGCGACCTTCTCCACCTCCTGCTGCCGCGCCGACAGCACGATCACCGGCACCGTCGACCATTCGCGCAGTTCGCGGATGAACGTCTTGCCGTCGTCGTCCGGCAGCCCGAGATCGACGATCACGAGATCGGGCTTGCTGCTCGACGCGTACATCCGCGCCTCGCGGGCCGTCGACGCCTCGCAGGTGTCGAGCCCCTCCTGTTCCAGTGCCATCCGCACGAAACGGCGGATGTCCGATTCGTCCTCGACGATAAGTACGCGCGATCTGATCATGTCCGGCTCTCGTGTTCGATGTCGGGCGGCGCACCCAGTGGCAGGCGAATCTCGAACCGCGCGCCGTGCGGATCGAGCGGCACCGCGCGGATCGAGCCGCCGTGCGCGTTGACGATGCTGCGGCACAGCGCGAGCCCGAGCCCCACGCCGCTGATCGACGATTCCTTGCGCTCGCGCTCGAACGGCTCGAACAGCGGCTCGGTGTTGCGCGCGACGAAGCCGGGCCCGTCGTCCTCGACGAACACGTACAGCGTTTCGCCGAAAACGCGCGCGCGCACCGCCACGGCCGCATCCGCGCCCGCGTACTTCGCCGCGTTGTCGAGCAGGTTCATCAGCACGCGCTCGATCAGCAGCGCGTCGACGTCGATCAGCGGCAGGTCGGCCGGCAGGTCGGCGCTCACGTCGCGGCCGGCCAGCACGCCGGCCGAATGCGCGAGCGCGCTGCCGACGATCTCGTCGAGCATGTGCCACTCGCGATTCAGCCGCACGCCCTCGCTCTGCATCCGCGCGAGATCGAGCAGGTTCACGACGAGCCCGTGCAGCGCCTCGGCCTGGTTGCGGATGCCGTGCGCGAGCGCGGCCGGCTGCCCGTCGGCCAGCCGCTCGGGCCGCTCCAGCGTCTCGGCGAGCCCGCGGATCGCGGTCAGCGGCGTCTTCAGGTCGTGCGACACGGCGGCGAGCAGCGCGTTGCGCAGCCGCTCGCCTTCGATCCGGACGAGCGTGTGCTGCGCGACGCCGACGTAGTGCACGCGTTCGAGCGCCATCGCGATCGACGAACACAGCGCGTCGATCAGGCGGCGATCGTCGGGGTCCGTGGGTACCGGCTGCGCGTCGCCGAACAGCACGAGCACGCCGCGCACGCGCATCGGCGCCTTCAGCGGCAGGTATTGCGCGGCCGCGCGCTCGAACGGCGGCAGCCCGCACCCGGCGCCGCGCGCATGCTCGTAGGCCCAGCGCGCGATCGGCGCTTCGACGAACGCGGCGTGCGGCGCCGGCATCAGACGGTCGTCCACGTCGGGCAGCACGAGCGCGACGCGCACGCCGAGCAGCGGCGCGATCGTGCCGGTGCAGATCGATGCGATCTGTTCGGTTTCGATCGCCGCCGACAGATCATGCGCGACACGCGCGAGCGCGGCCGAGCGCTTCTCGTTCGCGCGCGCGGCCCGCGCCTCCGCGCGCAGGCGTGCCGCGAGCTGGCCGATCGCGAGCGCGACGGCGAGCATCAGTGCGAACGTGAACACATACTGCGTATCGGACACCGCGAACGACAGCCTCGGCTCGACGAAGAAGAAGTCGAAGCAGCCGACGCAGACGAACGCGGCCCACGCGCCGGCCAGCCGGCCGAGCCGCAGCGCGATCAGCACGACGGTCATCAGGAACAGCATCACGACGTTCGACAGGTCGAACACGCGCAGCAGCGCGCTCGCCGCCAGCGTCGCCAGCGCGCACACGAGCGTGGCGAGCAGCAGCGGCACCGCGTACTGCGACACCCACACGTGCGTGCGCGGGTGCGCCTCGCGCACGGCCAGCGCCGGCCGCGTATCCGGCCCCGCGCCCGCGATGCGGTCGG
>NZ_LDVA01000340.1:0-28846 GCF_050768715.1 Burkholderia sp. ZZQ-2
TCAGGCGCGCTTCGCGAGCGGGGCGCCGCCCTGCGACACGTCGCCCTCGGCCGCCTTCAGCGAATTCAGCATCCGCTGCAATGCGCGGGCGGTCTCGAGCGGCCGCTCCATCGGGAACAGGTGGCTGCCTTCCAGCCATTCGACGCGGCCGCGCGCCGCGCGGCGCGTCGCATCGAGCCCGACCTGGCGCACCTCGCGCGAACGCGTGCCGGCGAGAAAACCGAGCGGCACCGGCGCGCCGTGCGCGAGCCTCGGGCCGAGCGTGTGCGGCAGCGTCCGGTAGATCAGGTATTCGACCTGCCGGTCGAACGCGAGCGCCCGCTCGCCGTCGGCCCCGGCCTGCGGAATCCCGTAGTCGATGTAGTCGGCCAGCATCCGTTCGTCCCAGCGGGCGAACGCCGGTTTCTCACGAAAGTGCCGCCAGACTTCGTCACGGCTCACCCAGCGCGTGCGCCGGTTGCGCGTCGCGGCCGCCGGCGACAGCCGCTCGTCGAGCCCCGCCCACTGGCTCGCACGCAGTGCACCGGCGCGCCAGCCCGCGATGATCGGCGAATCGATCATCACGACGCCGCGCACCCATTGAGGCTTCTTCAGCGCAGCCATCAGCGACAGGTAGCCGCCGAGCGAATGGCCGACGAGCCAGACGGGACGCTCGTAGCGGCTGCCGATGTCGTCGAGCAGTTGCTCGACGAGATGCGGCCAGTCGCGCGTCACCGGGTAGCGGCGGTCGTGGCCGATCCGTTCGATGTAGCGCAGCTCGTAGTCGTCGGCCAGTTCGGCGAAGATCGTGCGGTACGTCGACGCCGGAAAGCCGTTCGCATGCGAGAAATGGAGGATGTCCTTCAAACGCCGATGTCTCCCTTGTCGACCGGAATTGACGCGGCCCTTGCCGCGCTCACCGATCCATCCAGTATCGCCGCCGAACGTCGCGATGAAGCTCGAAGGCAAACCCGCCGTCGGCCGGCGCGACGTCGAACCGCACGGCGCCGTCGCGATCGGTGCGCGGCAGCGGAATCCCGCGCCCCTCGTAACGTGCGAGAACCGCCCGGTGCGGATGTCCGAAACGATTGCGATAGCCTACAGGAAATACCGCGACGCGCGGCCCGACCGAATCGAGGAAAGGCTCGACCGACGACGTGCGGCTGCCGTGGTGCGGAACGACCAGGATCTGCGCGGCCAGCGTGTCGCGCGCCGTGCCCACGAGCTGGCGTTCGACGGGCGCTTCGATGTCGCCCGTCAGCAGCGCGGACGTCCCGCCCGCATCGATGCGCAGCACGCACGACTGCCCGTTCGACGAACCCGCGCCCGGACCGCCCGACGGCCAGAGCATCGTGAACACCACGCCGTCCCAGGTCCAGCGCTGCCCGGCCGCGCACGGCAGCCGGTCGGCAACGCCGGCGGCCATCGCATCGCGCCACAGCCCGCTCGTCGGCGGAATGCCCGCCAGCAGCTGGCGCACGTCGGCAGCCGCATAGACGGCCGGTGCGCCGCCCGCGTGATCGGCGTGCGCGTGACTGAGCACGAGCGAATCGACCACCGCGATGCCTCGCGAGCGCAATGCCGGCGCGACGATCCGCGCACCGGCATGCGTCGACTCCGCGCCCGGTCCCGCGTCGAACAGCAAGGTCCGTCGGGCGGTCTCCACCAGCACCGACGCACCCTGCCCGACGTCGAGCACGGTCAGCCGGAAACCGCCCGGCGGCGGCGCATCGGCTGCCGGCGCGACGAGCGGCAGCCACGTGAGCGGCGCAGCCCAGCGCAGCGGCCAGCCGCGCGGCATCAACGTCCATGCGACGCCCACGCAGGCCAGCGCCAGCACCGGCCAGTCGGGCATGCGCAACCAGAACACGCCGGCCGGCCAGTCGGCGAGGTATCCCAGCAACGTCATCATCGGTTCGAGCGCCGCGTGCGCAAGCCGGAACGCATAGGCGTCGAACGGCGCCGGCAGCGCGATGCCGGCCAGCACGACCGGCGTCACGACCGAGCTGACCCAGGGAATCGCGAACGCGTTGCCGAACGGGCCCGACAGCGATATCTGCGCAAACCAGGCGGCCGTCAGCGGCGCGAGGCCGATCGTCACCGCGTACTGCACGCGCGTGGCCTCGGCGATGCGGCGCCCGGCGCGTGCACCCCACGCGCGCGCCCGGTTCGACAAGCCAGCGGCGCCGCCGCCCTCCTCACCCCCATCGCCTTGCGCATCGGCCTCGCGCACGGCGCGCCAGCCGGAAACCGCCAGCAGGATCACGGCGACCGCCCCGAACGACAGCCAGAACCCGGCCGACAGCACGGCCCACGGATCGGCAAGCAGTACGCCGCCGAGCGACGCGCACAGCACCGCGGAAGCCGGCACGCTGCGCCCGGCCAGATACGCAATGCCGCCGGCCGCGATCATCCACCATGCGCGCTGCGCCGGCACGTTGAAGCCGGCGAGCGCCGCATAACCGGCCGCGGCCGTCAGCGCGGCGAGCGCGGCCGCGTACGGCGCCGGCAATACGAGCGTCGCGGCCCGAGCGCGCCAGCGCAGGCGACGCCAGACCATCGACACCAGCCCGCCCGCAATCGCGCCGACGAGCCCGACATGCAGGCCGGAGATCGCGACGAGGTGGCTCGTGCCCGTGTTGCGCAGCACGCGCCAGTCGTCGTCGCCGATGCCCGACTGGTCGCCGATCGCGAGCGCGGCGACGATACCGCGATGGCCTGCGTCGCCGCCAAGCGTCTCGCCGATACGCAAGCGCAGCACGTCGCGCAGCCGATCGATCGATGCACGCCATCCCGACGCGCGCGCATCGAGCAATACCGCCCGCCGGGGCGCGCTGACATAACCGACGGCGCGAATGCCCGCGGCAAGCCAGGCCGCCTCGCTGTCGCGCACGCCGGGATTAGCCTCCGCATGCGGGCGCTTCAGGCGCACGACGAAACGCCAGCGCTGCGCGGCGCGCAGATCGGGCCGCGCGTCGCGCGTCGCGGCCGCGTCATACGCGCGCCACGACAGACGGATCAACGGCGGGAAACGGGCCAGCCGCGCATCGTTCGACTCGACCGCGAACAGCAGCCGCGCACCTGTGTCGTCGACCACGGGCAGCCCCCGGATCACCCCGGTGACGACGATGTCGCGCCCTTCCCACTCGACGGGCAGGCTGTCGTCCAGCCGCCATTCGGCCCGCGCGGCCGCGTAGCCGAATCCGGCGACGCCGGCCGCGAGCGCGCAAAGCATCCATCCGAACGCGACGGTCATGCGCATACGCCGGCGGCGCATGCACCACGCGCCCAGGACCACGCAGCCCGCGAGCACGGTCGCACCGATCGTCCATGCGAACGCACCCGGCAGCGTCGCCTGCCGCTGCAGTACGACCACGCCGAGCGCGAACGCGATCCACCACACGCGCATCGTCCCTCCTCGTCGATCCGGCGCCGCCATTGCGAATACGGCGCCTTCCGGCAACGATTATGCGGACGAAAGAGCGAGTCGCGGCAGCGCGGCGAGCGCGTTAGCCGAAGTGCATAGGGAGAGCGCGCCGGTGTCGATCCCGCGCAGTTCGGCGAGCACGTCGCCGATGCGCGGCACCTGGTCGGGCGTGTTGCGGGATTTGTATGCCCATTCGGGCGCGATGTCGGGCGCATCCGTCTCGACGACGATCGCCTCGAGCGGCAACTGCGTCGCGAGCCGGCGGATCTGCAGCGCCCGCGTGAACGTCACGTTGCCGCCGAAGCCGAGATGCAGCCCGTGCGCGAGATACGCTTCGGCCTGCTGAAAACTGCCGTTGAACGCATGCGCGATGCCGCGCCGCACGCCGAAGCGGCGCAGCCCGGCCAGTACGCGGTCCTGCGACTTGCGCACGTGACACAGCACGGGCAGGTCGAATTCGTGCGCAAGCTTCAGCTGCCCCTGGTAGAAGAACTGCTGCCGCGCGTCGTCGAGCCCCTGCACGAAATAGTCGAGTCCGATCTCGCCGATCGCGACGAAGCGCGGATCGTCGAGGCTCGCCTCGATTTCCATGCGCAACAGGTCGAGATCCTCGTCGCGTGCGCGCGGCGTATACATCGGATGGATGCCGAGCGCATAGACCGCGCCCGGCGTGCGGTGCGCAAGCTCGCGCACCGTCGTGAAGTTGTCGCGCCCGACGCTCGGGATCACGATGCGCGACACGCCGGCCGCGTGCGCCGCCTGTACGACCGCGTCGCGGTCGGCGTCGAACTCGGCGGCATCGAGATGGCAGTGCGTATCGATCCACATGGCGATGTTCCAGCACGCTGGCGCCGCGCCGGGACGAACCCGGCAGCCGGCCAGCGGCGTTCACTTACACCGGCAACGCCGGCTCCTCGTGCAGCACGCCGTCGCGCAGCCGCATGATGCGGTCGCAGCGCGCGGCGAGATCGGGATCGTGCGTGACGATCACGAAGCTCGTTTCGAGCGTTTCCGACAATTCGAGCATCAGGTTGAACACCGTATCTGCCGTCGTGCCGTCGAGGTTGCCGGTCGGCTCGTCGGCAAGCACGCACGCGGGCTTCGTGACCAGCGCGCGCGCGATCGCGACGCGCTGCCGCTCGCCACCCGACAGCTCGCCCGGCCGATGCTTCGCCCGCGGCCCGAGACCGACGCGTTCGAGCATCGCCTGGGCCTCGGCACGCGCGGCCTCGGTCGTCATCCGGCGGATGCGCAGCGGCATCGCGACGTTGTCGAGCGCCGTGAACTCGGGCAGCAGGTGATGGAACTGGTAGACGAAACCGAGCGCACGGTTGCGCAATTCGTTGCGCTCGCGTTCGGCGAGTTGCGTGAACGGCTTGCCGAGCAGCGACACCTCGCCCGCGCTCGGCTCGTCGAGCCCGCCCAGTACGTGCAGCAGCGTGCTCTTGCCGGAGCCCGACGCGCCGACGACCGCAAGCTTCTCGCCGCGCCGCACCGTCAGCTCGGTATTGTCGAGCACCTGCACGTTGAAGCCGCCCTGTACGAACGCCTTCGTGATCCCGCGCGCCTGAAGCACGTATTCCTGCATACCTGCCGAATCCTGTGTGTTGTGTTGTCGTGAATCCGCGAATGCGGTCGCGCGATCATTCATAGCGAAGGGCCTCCGCCGGCTTCACCTTCGCCCCGCGCCAGCTCGGATAGAGCGTCGCGACAGCCGACAGCGCGAACGCGATCAGCCCGATCCGGATCACGTCGCTCGCGACGAGTTCCGAAGGCAGCTCGCTGATGAAGTACACCGACGGCGGCAGGAACTGCACACCGAACAGGTGCTCGATCATCGGAATCAGCCACGGGATGCTCCATGCGATCAGGCAGCCGAGCGCGACGCCCGACGCCGTGCCGACGAAGCCGATCGTCACGCCCTGCACGACGAAGATCTTCATGATCGACCCCGGCTGCGCGCCGAGCGTGCGCAGGATCGCGATGTCTGCCTGCTTGTTGGTCACCGTCATCACGAGCGACGACACGAGGTTGAACGCGGCCACCGCGATGATCAGCGTGAGGATGATGAACATCATCCGCTTCTCGATCTGCACGGCCGAGAACCACGTCTTGTTCTGCTGGGTCCAGTCGCGGATGTACAGGCTGCCCGACAGCGTATGCGACAGCTCGACCGCCACGTCCGGCGCTTTCTGCATGTCCTTCAGCCGCAGCCGCACACCGGTCGGCGCGGCCATCCGGAACAGCGCCTCGGCATCGCGGATGTTGATCATCGCGAGCGTGCTGTCGTATTCGTAGTGCCCGGACTCGAACACGCCGACGACCGTGAACTGCTTCAGCCGCGGCATCATGCCGGCCGGCGTGATCGAACCCTCCGGCGCGACGAGCGTCACCTTGTCGCCGACCGTCACGCCGAGGTTGCCGGCAAGCGCATCGCCGAGCACGATGCCGAACTGGCCCGGCACGAGCGCGGCGAGCTGGCCGGCCTTCATGTCCTTGCCGATGTCCGACACCTGCGGCTCGAGCGTCGGCTCGACACCGCGCAGCATCACGCCGCTCACCGCGTCCTGGCGAGTGAGCAGCGCCTGCGCGTCGACATATGGCGCCGCGCCGATCACCGACGGATTGCGGCGCGCTTCCTGCGCGGTCAGCTGCCAGTCGGGCATCGAGCCCGTCGGCGAGAACACCTCGACGTGCGCGAGCACCGACAGCATGCGGTCACGCACTTCCTTCTGGAAGCCGTTCATCACCGACAGCACGACGATCAGTGCCGCGACACCGAGCGCGATCCCGAGCATCGACACGAGCGCGATGAAGGAAATGAAGCCGTTACCGGTCGTGCGTTTGCCGGCGCGCGTGTAGCGCCAGCCGATCTGCCATTCGTACGGAAGTTTCAAGCGAATCCTTTCTGCTGGTTACGGCGGGGAGGCGCCCCGCGGCCGGACCGCCGCCCGGTGGCGGCCACCGACCCGGGCACGGTCGAAAAACGGCCGCCGGACGCGAACGGGCCGTCAGCCGGCCCGATCACGCGCGCAGTTTGCCATACAATGCGCACCATCATGCACGACCGACGCCTCCATTTTCTCGTTCCGTTCGCGCTGCCGTCGGCGGCCGATGCGGCCTCGTCCCTGCACACGCTGGACAGCCCCGCGCTCGAAAAGTTGCTCGCCCGCGCGAGCCTCGTCGAGCGCGTGGCCGGCGAGGACTTCCAGCGCACGCTGCCGCACGAGCGCTGGCTGGCCCGCCAGTTCGGCGCGACCCAGGGCAACGCCGCCGACGAGGCGCCGCTCGCGCCCTACATGCTGCTGGCGGACGGCGGCGATCCGGGCGCCCGGGCCTGGGCCTGCGTCGAGCCCGTCCACGTCGAAATCGCGCACGATCACCTGGTGCTCGTCGATCCGGCGGCCCTTGCGCTCGACGACGGCGACGCGGCCGCGCTGCTCGCGGTCGCCCGGCCGCTGATCGAGGAACTCGGCGTACGGCTCGAAGCGCCGAACCCGTCACGCTGGTACCTGTCGAGCGAGCAGCTCGCCCGGCTCGCCGGCGCCGCGCCGCTGCGCGCGAGCGGCCGCAACATCGAAATCTGGCTGCCGCACGAGGCGCATACGGGCGAACGCTCGCGGATGTGGATGAAGCTGCAGAACGAAGTGCAGATGGCCTGGTTCCAGCACCCGGTCAACGAAGCGCGCGAAGCGCGCGGGCTGCCGGCCGTGAACTCGATCTGGTTCCATGCGCAGGGCACGCTGAAACCGGTCGGCCAGCCGTTCGCGCGCGTGCTGTCCGCATCGCCCGCGGCGCTCGGCCTTGCGCGCGCCGCGCGGATCGACGCCTCGGGCGTGCCCGCCGCATTCGGCGCACTGCCCGCTGCCGACGGCGCAACGCTCGTCGACCTGCCGGCGCTGACCACCCCGTTCATCGAGCAGGACTGGGCGCGCTGGCACGACGGACTCGCCGCGCTCGAGCGCGACTGGTTCGCGCCGGCCCTCGCCGCGCTGCGGAACGGCGAGCTGGCGGGCGTCGATTTCACGCTGTGCGGCGACACGAGTTCCGTGACGCTGCGTGCGACGCGCTCAGACCTGCGCAAGTTCTGGCGCCGCCGCGCGCTGGCCTCCCTGTTCGAATAACAAGCACACCCCGTATGACCCGGATCGTTACCCGCCCCGTCGCGCCCGCCGACGCCGAAGCGCTCGCGCGCCACGGCCTGCATCCCGTGCTCGCGCGCCTGTACGCGTCGCGCGGCGTGCAGTCCCCCGCCGACATCGAGACCGCGCTTGCGCGGCTCGTCCCGCCCACCGAGCTGAAAGGCTGCGCGGACGCGGCGTCGCTGCTCGCCGACGCGATCGCCGACAAGCGGCGCCTGCTCGTCGTCGCCGACTACGACTGCGACGGCGCGACCGCTTGCGCGGTCGCGGTGCGCGGCCTGCGGATGTTCGGCGCGCAGATCGACTACCTGGTGCCGAACCGCTTCGAATACGGCTACGGCCTCACGCCCGAGATCGTCGAACTCGCCGCCGCGCGCAAGCCCGACCTGCTGATCACCGTCGACAACGGGATCGCGAGCGTCGCGGGCGTCGAAGCCGCGAACGCGCGCGGCATCGACGTGCTCGTGACCGATCACCACCTGCCCGGCGACGCACTGCCCGCCGCACGCGCGATCGTCAACCCGAACCAGCCGGGCTGCGCGTTCCCGAGCAAGCACCTCGCCGGCGTCGGCGTGATGTTCTACGTGCTGCTCGCGCTGCGCGCCGAGCTGCGCCGCCGCGGCGCCTTTGCGAGCAAGGAAGCCGAGCCGCGCCTCGACGGCCTGCTCGACCTCGTCGCGCTCGGCACCGTCGCCGACGTCGTGCGGCTCGACGGCAACAACCGCGTGCTCGTCGCGCAGGGGCTGCAACGCATTCGCAACGGCCGCATGCAACCGGGCGTCGCCGCGCTGTTCCGCGCCGCCGCGCGCGAAGCGCGCACGGCATCGGGCTTCGACCTCGGTTTCGGCCTCGGCCCGCGCCTGAACGCCGCCGGGCGGCTTTCCGACATGTCGCTCGGCATCGAGTGCCTGATCACCGACGACATCGGCCGCGCGTGGGATCTGGCGCAGCAGCTCGACGTGATGAACCGCGAGCGCCGCGAGATCGAGGCCGGCATGCAGCAGCAGGCGCTCGCCGATCTCGCCGACGTCGACCCGGCCGACGCGTGCACGATCACCCTCTTCAACCCCGAGTGGCACCAGGGCGTGATCGGCATCGTCGCCGGCCGGCTCAAGGAAAAATTCCACCGCCCGTCGTTCACGTTTGCGCACGCGGACGACGAAGGCAAGCGGGTCAAGGGTTCGGGCCGGTCGATCCCGGGCTTCCACCTGCGCGACGCACTCGACCTCGTGTCGAAACGCGAACCGGACCTGATCGTCGCGTTCGGCGGCCACGCGATGGCGGCCGGCCTCACGCTCGACACCGAGAACGTGCCGCGCTTCGCCGCCGCGTTCGAGGCGGTCGCGCGCGAATGGCTGTCCGACGACGCGCTCGCCCGCGTGATCGAGACCGACGGCGAACTCGAGGACGCCTACTTCACGCCGCAGTTCGTCGGGCTGCTCGACGAGGCCGTCTGGGGGCAAGGTTTTCCGGCCCCGCTTTTCTCGGGCGAATTCGACGTCGTGTCCCAGTCGCTCGTGAAGGAAAAGCACCTGAAACTGCAGCTTGCACGCGGCCGCCAGCGCTTCAACGCGATCTGGTTCAACCACACGGAGCCCCTGCCGGAAAGCGCGCTGGTCGCGTACCGGCTCGTCGCCGACACGTGGAACGGCGTCACGCGCGTCCAGCTGATCGTCGAACACGCGGCCGGCTGAGCGCCCGCCGATGCATGCGCGCCGCGCCGGACGGGGCCGCGGTGCACGCGCGAGCACCGTTTGCGTCACCGGGCAACCCTGCCGATCGGCTATAATTCCGCTTTTTTACGAAGCAAGAATAGCGAGCGATCATGGAAGCGGAACGTCTCAACGCGATCGAAAGCTCCCTGCTCGACCTGCGCAATCGCGCGGGCGAGCTCCGGGGGTATCTTTGACTACGACGCAAAAGCTGCGCGTCTGACCGAAGTCAACAAGGAACTCGAAGACCCGAACGTCTGGAACGATTCGAAGAACGCCCAGGCGCTCGGTCGCGAGAAGAAGCTGCTCGAGGGCGTCGTCACGACGCTCACCGCGCTTGACGGCGACCTGCGCGACGCGCTCGACCTGTTCGAGCTGGCCCGCGAGGAAGGCGACGAAGACACCCTCATCGCGTCGGAAGAAGACGCCGCGAAACTCGAGGCGCGCGTCGGCGACATCGAGTTCCGCCGGATGTTCTCGAACCCGGCCGACCCGAACAACTGCTTCATCGACATCCAGGCCGGCGCCGGCGGCACCGAGGCGTGCGACTGGGCATCGATGCTGCTGCGCCAGTACCTGCGCTACTGCGAACGCAAGGGCTTCAAGGCCGAAGTGCTCGAAGAGTCCGACGGCGACGTCGCCGGCATCAAGAACGCGACGGTCAAGGTCTCGGGCGAATACGCATACGGCTTCCTGCGCACCGAAACGGGCATCCACCGCCTCGTGCGCAAGTCGCCGTTCGACTCGTCGGGCGGCCGCCACACGTCGTTCTCGTCGGTGTTCGTCTATCCGGAAATCGACGACTCGATCGAAGTCGAGATCAACCCGGCCGACCTGCGCATCGACACGTACCGCGCATCGGGCGCGGGCGGCCAGCACATCAACAAGACCGACTCCGCGGTGCGGATCACGCACATGCCGACCGGTATCGTCGTGCAATGCCAGAACGACCGCTCGCAGCACCGCAACCGCGCCGAAGCGATGGCAATGCTGAAGTCGCGCCTGTACGAAGTCGAGATGCGCAAGCGCCAGGCCGAACAGGACAAGCTCGAATCGAGCAAGACCGATGTGGGCTGGGGCCATCAGATACGCTCGTACGTGCTCGACCAGAGCCGCGTGAAGGACCTGCGCACGAACGTCGAAATGAGCAACACGAGAGCCGTCCTCGACGGCGACCTCGACGACTTCATCAGCGCGAGCCTCAAACAGGGCGTGTAAGCGCCGCGGCGCGGCCTGGCCAGGCCGCGCCCCCTTGCCCTTCCCGTTTGCGTTGCCGCACCCACTCCGAATTCCGACCATCATGACCGAACCGACCCAAACGCAGCCCGCCGTCACCGCGGACGAAAACCAGATCATCGCCGAGCGCCGCGAGAAGCTGCGCGCCCTGCGCGAGCAAGGCGTCGCCTACCCGAACGATTTCCGGCCCGAGCACCACGCTGCCGACCTGCAGGCGAAATTCGCCGACTCGGACAAGGCCGCGCTCGAAGCGAACCCGGTCGAGGTGTCGGTGGCCGGCCGCATGATGCTCAAGCGCGTGATGGGCAAGGCGAGCTTCGCGACGGTGCAGGATGGGTCGGGCCAGATCCAGTTCTTCGTGACGCCGAACGACGTCGGCACGGAGACCTACGACGCATTCAAGAAGTGGGACCTGGGCGACATCGTCGCCGCGCGTGGCGT
Organism: Burkholderia sp. ZZQ-2; assembly: GCF_050768715.1. Lineage (NCBI taxonomy): Bacteria > Pseudomonadati > Pseudomonadota > Betaproteobacteria > Burkholderiales > Burkholderiaceae > Burkholderia > Burkholderia sp. ZZQ-2. The sequence continues at coordinate 10,938 of NZ_LDVA01000340.1, forward strand.
GCTGTTCCGCACCAACAAGGGCGAACTGTCGGTCCAGTGCAAGGAACTGCGCCTGCTGTCGAAGGCACTGCGCCCGCTGCCGGACAAGTTCCACGGCCTGTCCGACCAGGAAATGCGCTACCGCCAGCGCTACGTCGACCTGATCGTCACGCCGGAAACGCGCGACACGTTCCGCGCCCGCACGAAGACGATCGCATCGATCCGCAAGTTCATGGACAACGCCGAGTTCATGGAAGTCGAAACGCCGATGCTGCACCCGATCCCGGGCGGCGCAGCGGCGAAGCCGTTCGTCACGCATCACAATGCGCTCGACATGCAGATGTTCCTGCGCATTGCGCCGGAGCTGTACCTGAAGCGCCTGATCGTCGGCGGCTTCGAGCGCGTGTTCGAGATCAACCGTAACTTCCGGAACGAAGGCGTGTCGCCGCGTCACAACCCGGAATTCACGATGATGGAGTTCTACGCCGCGTACACCGACTACCGCTGGCTGATGGACTTCACCGAGCAACTGATCCGCCAGGCGGCGATCGATGCGCTCGGCACCGCGACGATCCAGTACCAGGGCCGCGAACTCGACCTCGCGAAGCCGTTCCATCGCCTGACGATCACGCAGGCGATCCAGAAGTACGCACCGGACTACACCGACGGCCAGCTGTCGGACGACGCGTTCCTGCGCACCGAACTGAAGCGCTTCGGCGTCGACGTGTCGCAGCCGGCGTTCCTGAACGCGGGTACCGGCGCACTGCAGCTCGCACTGTTCGAGGAAACGGCCGAAGCACAGCTGTGGGAGCCGACCTTCATCATCGATTACCCGGTCGAAGTGTCGCCGCTCGCACGCGCATCGGATACGGTGCCGGGCATCACCGAGCGTTTCGAGCTGTTCATGACCGGCCGCGAAATCGCGAACGGCTTCTCGGAGCTGAACGATCCGGAAGACCAGGCCGCACGCTTCAAGAAGCAGGTCGAGCAGAAGGATGCGGGCGACGAGGAAGCGATGTTCTTCGACGCCGACTACATCCGTGCGCTCGAATACGGGATGCCTCCGACCGGCGGCTGCGGGATCGGCATCGACCGTCTCGTGATGCTGCTGACCGACAGCCCGACGATCCGCGACGTGCTGCTGTTCCCGCATCTGCGCCGCGAAGACTGATCGCCGCGCCCGCGTGTGCGCCGCGCCCCGCGGCGCGCACGCGTCAGCTTTGTAACGACGCGTAAATCCCTTCGGCCGGCGTCCGCCGGCTCTCGATCCTCCCCCGTTTTATTCCCCCGTCGCGACGGCCTTCTCCGGGTTTTCCCTGTCATAGTCGCCAGCGCCCCGCTGCAATTCGTTACACCTTGATACGGCGCGCCACTTGCCGGTGGACGACACTCCTTTTGCGTCACCACGCATGACACGGGACCAGAACGAGGCGCAGGAACGCCAAGTCTGCTCGAGCCCGAAGCGTGGGATCCGGCCCGACGCCGCAGTGCCGATCCGGATCGACATCGGAGAAAAAAATGGACAACCAGAATCAGACCACGCCGCAAAAGCAACGCCTCCACCCGCTTATCGCCACCGCCGCCGGCGCCGTCATCGTCGCCAGCCTCGCGGCGACGGCTGCGATCACGGGCATCTTCCCGAAGGCCAGCAGCAGCAACGCACAGAACGGCCAGACCCAGGCCGCGCTGATCGCGTCGCAGCCGGCCGTCGATACGGCCGCGGCGGCCAGCGCCGCGCTGGCCGCGCAAGCCCAGCAGCAGGCGGCCGAACAAGCCGCCGCGCAGCAGAAGGCGGCCGAACAGAAGGCTGCCATCGCGCAGGCCGAGCCGAAGCCCGCGCCGCGCCCGGCTGCACCGCACCGCCGCCATACGACGGCACCGCAGCCGCCGCAATACGCGCAGCAGCCGTCGGCGCCGGCCCAGACCTACTGCCAGAGCTGCGGCACGGTCGTCGCGATCACGCAGACGCGCACGCCGGGCCAGAGCTCGGGGATCGGCGCCGTGGGCGGCGCTGCAGCCGGCGGCCTGCTCGGCAACCAGTTCGGCCACGGTAACGGCCGCACCGCGATGACGATCATCGGCGCGCTGGGCGGCGGTCTCGCCGGCAACCAGGTTGAAAAGCAGGTGCGTGCGGAAACCGACTATCAGGTGCAAGTGCAGATGGAGAGCGGCGCGACGCGCACGTTCACTTACCACAACCCGCCGCCTTTCGGCCAGGGCCAGCGCGTGCGGATCGAGAACGGCACGCTGGTCGGCGCGTAATCGCCTGATCGCATCGGTGTCCCCTGCCCGCGTATCGTGCGCGGGCAAGCGGCCTGAAAACGAAAACGGCTCGTGAGCGATTGCTCACGAGCCGTTTTTTCATGACCGGCCGTCTGCGCCGTTACGGCGCACGCGGTGTTCAGTCTTCGTCGTCGAAGTCCGATTCGTCGATCCAGTGGGCCTGGATCGCTTCGAGGATCTTCTCGCCCGAGTGCTTGGGATCGTCGTCGAAACCGTCGAGTTCGAGCACCCACTGGCGCAGGTCGACGAAGTTGATCCGCTGCGGGTCGATGTCGGGGTGCTTGTCCGCCAGCGCAATGGCTATTTCACGCGAATCGGTCCATTTCATCGCCTGCCTCCGGTTCCTGTCAGTGATTTTCCTTCGCGTGGTTGATCGAGTACTTCGGAATCTCGACCACCAGGTCCGAATCTTCCTTCACGATCGCCTGGCACGACAGGCGCGACGTCGGCTCGAGGCCCCACGCCTTGTCCAGCAGATCGTCCTCGTCCTCCTCGGACGGTGTCAGATCGTTGAAGCCTTCGCGGATCACCACGTGGCACGTCGTGCACGCGCACGACTTCTCGCATGCATGCTCGATCTCGATCCCGTGTTCGAGCAGGTTGTCGCAGATACTCTTGCCGGGCGTCGCGTCGATCACCGCGCCGTCCGGGCACAGTTCGACGTGAGGCAGCACCACCAGTTGAGGCATGTCCGTTCCGTCAGTCAGGGTGCGGCGCCAGGCGCCGCACGGTTCAATATCGCGCGGGCCGTTACCGGCCGATGCGCAGTTCGTGAGTTCAGATCTCGTCGAGCCGGCGGCCCGACAACGCGCGCTTGATGCTCTTGTCCATCCGGCGCGCCGCGAATTCGTCGGTACCGTCGGCCAGCGCCTTGGTCGCGGTTTCGATCGCGTCCGTGTCGTCGCCCTGCGCGATCGTGCGCAGCGCCGCGGCCAACGCATCGACCTGTGTGCGCTCGTCCGTGTCGAGCAGTTCACCGTCGGCCGCCAGCGCGGCCTGCGTCGCCTCGAGCATCCGCTCGGCCTCGACCTGCGCTTCGCGCAGCGCGCGGGCGCGCATGTCGATTTCGGCAGTCTTGAAACTGTCCTCGAGCATCTTCGCGATGTCGTCGTCGGCAAGACCGTACGACGGCTTCACGACGACCGACGCCTCGACGCCCGAATGCTGCTCACGCGCGAACACCGACAGCAGCCCATCCGCATCGACCTGGTAGGTCACGCGAATGCGCGCCGCACCGGCCGTCATCGGCGGGATGCCGCGCAGCTCGAAGCGCGCGAGCGAGCGGCAGTCGGCGACGAGCTCACGCTCGCCCTGCACGACATGGATCGCCATCGCAGTCTGGCCGTCCTTGAAGGTCGTGAATTCCTGCGCGCGCGCGATCGGAATCGTCGAGTTGCGCGGGATGATCTTCTCGACGAGGCCGCCCATCGTCTCGACACCGAGCGACAGCGGAATCACGTCGAGCAGCAGCCAGTCGTCGCCGGTGCCGCGATTGCCTGCGAGCAGGTCGGCCTGGATCGCCGCGCCGAGCGCGACGACCTGATCCGGATCGAGGTTCACGAGCGGCGGCTGGCCGAAATACTTCGCGACCGCGTCGCGAATCACCGGCATGCGCGTCGCGCCGCCGACGAGCACGACACCCTTGATGTCGGCCGGCGTGACCTGCGCGTCGCGCAGCGCCTTGCGGGTCGGCGTGAGCGTACGCTGCACGAGCGGCTCGACGAGCGACGCGAACGTGTCGTGCGAGATCGTCTGCACGAGATCCGCACCGCCCGACAGCGTGACGTCGAGCGACGCCTGCGGCGCGGACGACAGCGCTTCCTTCAGCACGCGCACACGGTCGAGCAGCAGGCGCACGTCCTCGGGCGCAAGCGTCTTCGCATCGATGCCGGCCTGCGCGAGCACGTGACCGAACAGCGCATGGTCGAAATCGTCGCCGCCGAGCGCGGAATCGCCGCCCGCGGCCAGCACTTCGAACACGCCTTTCGTCAGCTTCAGGATCGACAGGTCGAACGTGCCGCCGCCGAGGTCGTACACCGCATAGAGGCCTTCGGCCCCGTTGTCGAGACCGTAGGCAATCGCCGCGGCGGTCGGTTCGTTCAGCAGGCGCAGCACGTTGAGGCCCGCGAGGCGCGCCGCGTCCTTGGTTGCCTGGCGTTGCGCTTCGTCGAAATACGCGGGCACCGTGATCACCGCGCCGACGAGGTCGTCGCCAAGCGAATCTTCCGCGCGATAGCGCAGCGTCGCGAGAATCTCGGCCGACACTTCGACCGGGCTCTTCACGCCGTCGACGGTGCGGATCTGCACCATGCCCGGCGCATCGACGAATTCGTACGGCGCGTTCGCCGCACCTTCGACCTCGGCCTTGCCGCGGCCCATGAAGCGCTTGACCGACACGATCGTGTTGCGCGGATCGGTCGCGGCCTGCTCTTTCGCCTCGTGGCCGATACGCCGGCCGCCCTTCTCGAGATAGCGGACCACCGACGGCAGCAGCACACGGCCCGCTTCGTCCGGCAGCACCTCCGGCACGCTGTTACGCACGGCCGCGACGAGCGAGTTCGTCGTGCCGAGATCGATCCCGACGGCGAGTCGCCGCTGATGCGGCGCCGGCGCCATGCCCGGTTCGGAAATTTGCAGTAAAGCCATCTTGGTTCGTTCGGGCGCTCGGCCCGTTTGCTGCGCGTGCCGCGAGGCACGCGGTTAAGTTTCGAGGCGCTCGATCTGCGCGCCCACTTCCGACGCGACCCGTTCGATGAACATCAGCTGGCGCACGGCCTCGGCGGCCGCCTGATCGGCGCCGCTGTCGAGCAGCGTGCCGAGACGCTCCACACGAATGCGCCGCTCTTCGCGCAACTCGGCGAGCAGCGCGTCGAGCGCGTCGACATTGCGGGCGGCCGCGGCATCCTCGATGCCCTCGCGCCACTCCATCTGCTGCATCAGGAACGCGGGCTCCATCGCGGTGTTGTTTTCCGCACCGATATCGACACCACGCAGGGACAGCAGATACGACGCGCGCTTCAGCGGATCGCGCAGCGTGCGGTACGCCTCGTTCGCACGGGTTGCCCATTGCATCGCGATGCGTTTCTGCGCATCGCCGGCCGCCGCGAAGCGGTCCGGATGCACCTGCGTCTGCACCGTCCGATAGGCGGCGTCGAGCGCCGCCTCATCGAGCGCGAATTGCGCCGGCAGGTGAAACAGGTCGAAGTGGCTGTCTTTCAGCGAAACCATCGTCGCGTTCAATTCCGGTTCGTCGCACGGCAAACGCCGCACATTAAAAAGGCGGCCCGTGCCGCCTCTTGCCCGCATCGCGCGGAGATCCGCGTCACACGCGGAACGATTCGCCGCAACCGCACTCGTCCTTCACGTTCGGGTTGTTGAACTTGAACCCTTCGTTCAGGCCTTCGCGGGCGAAGTCGAGCTCGGTGCCGTCGATGTACGCAAGACTCTTCGGATCGACGATCACCTTCACGCCATGGCTCTCGAACACCTGATCCTCGGGAGCCAGCTCGTCGACATACTCGAGCTTGTACGCGAGCCCCGAGCACCCGGTCGTGCGAACGCCAAGCCGCAGGCCCATACCCTTGCCGCGACGGACGAGGTATTTCTGGACGTGCTGTGCTGCTTTTTCGGTCAGTGTAATTGCCATGATGTCCTTGCCGCGGCACGCCACCGGGGCCTGCCGCGTTTCCTTCTCTAGCCGCTCGATGCCGCTCAGGCTGCTGCCTGATCGCCTTCCTTGGTGTCGTGGCGCTTCTTGTAGTCGGCCACGGCTGCCTTGATCGCGTCTTCCGCGAGGATCGAGCAGTGAATCTTCACCGGCGGCAGCGCGAGTTCTTCGGCGATCTGCGTATTCTTGATCGACAGTGCTTCGTCGAGCGTCTTGCCCTTCACCCACTCGGTGACGAGCGAGCTCGACGCGATCGCCGAACCGCAACCGTACGTCTTGAACTTCGCGTCTTCGATCACGCCGTCCGCGCCGACGCGGATCTGCAGCTTCATCACGTCGCCGCAGGCCGGCGCGCCGACCATGCCCGTGCCGACCGTGTCGTCGTCCTTCGCGAACGAACCGACGTTGCGCGGGTTTTCGTAGTGATCCAGAACCTTGTTGCTGTAAGACATGACTCAGACTCCTTGACTCGTTACGTCTGCGTGCGCGAATCCGCCCGCGGGTATGTTCAATCCGGCGCTCAGTGTGCGGCCCATTCGATCGTCGACAGATCGATGCCTTCCTGGTGCATTTCCCAGAGCGGCGACAGTTCGCGCAGCTTCGCGATCTTGCTGTTCAGCAGGTTGATCACGAAGTCGACTTCCTGCTCCGTCGTGAAGCGGCCGACCGTGAAGCGGATCGAGCTGTGCGCCAGCTCGTCGTTGCGGCCGAGCGCACGCAGCACGTACGACGGCTCCAGCGACGCCGACGTGCACGCGGAGCCCGACGACACCGCGACGTCCTTGATCGCCATGATCAGCGACTCGCCTTCGACGAAGTTGAAACTGATGTTGAGGTTGTGCGGGACACGGCGTTCCATGTCGCCGTTCACGTACGTTTCCTCGATCTGCGACAGGCCGCGCAGCAGCTTGTCCCGCAGCATGCGGACGCGCTCGCTTTCCGTCGCCATTTCTTCACGTGCGATGCGGAACGCTTCGCCCATGCCGACGATCTGGTGCGTCGGCAGCGTGCCCGAACGCATCCCGCGCTCGTGGCCGCCGCCGTGCATCTGCGCTTCGATGCGCACACGCGGCTTGCGGCGCACGTACAGCGCGCCGATGCCCTTCGGGCCGTACGTCTTGTGTGCCGAGAACGACATCAGGTCGACCTTCAGCTTCGCGAGATCGATCCCGACCTTGCCCGTCGACTGTGCGGCGTCGACGTGGAACACGATGCCCTTCTCGCGGCAGATTTCACCGATCGTCTCGATGTCCTGGATTACGCCGATCTCGTTGTTCACGTGCATCACCGACACGAGGATCGTGTCCGGACGCAGCGCGGCCTTGAACACGTCGAGGTCGATCAGGCCGTCATCCTTGACGTCGAGGTAGGTGACTTCGAAGCCGTCGCGCTCGAGCTCGCGGCACGTGTCGAGCACGGCCTTGTGCTCGGTCTTCACCGTGACGATGTGCTTGCCCTTGCCCTTGTAGAAGTTCGCGGCACCCTTGATCGCGAGGTTGTCCGACTCCGTCGCGCCGGACGTCCAGATGATCTCGCGCGGATCCGCGTTCACGAGCGCGGCCACCTGTTCGCGCGCTTCCTCGACCGCACGCTCGGCATCCCAGCCGTACGCGTGGCTGCGCGATGCCGGGTTGCCGAACTGCTCGCGCAGGTACGGCACCATCTTGTCGACCACACGCGGGTCGACCGGTGTCGTCGCGCTGTAATCCATGTAGATGGGCAGGTGGAGAGTCTCTTGGGTCATCTGTCGCTCCGGGAATTCTGTGCAGGGACTATGTGCGTTATGGGGTATGGCGGGCGCCTTCGCGCTCACGAACTCGCGATGTTGAACACCGAATTGGGACCGAGCGGCATCGTGCGCACCGGCTCGGCCGGTGCGGCGACGGGCTCCGGCGTGCGGCGATCGCGCAACACCGCAGGGGCGCCCTCGCGTGCGCGCTGCTGATCGACGAGATCCTGCAGCGACACGGAGTCGAGGTATTCGACCATCTTCTGGTTCAGCGTCGACCACAGCTCGTGCGTCATGCAATGGCCGTCGGGCTGCTTCGAGCCGTCGCACGTGCCTTTGCCGCCGCACTGCGTGGCGTCGAGCGGTTCATCGACCGCGATGATGATGTCGGCAACGGTGACGTCCTGCGCGCGACGCGCGAGGTTGTAGCCGCCGCCCGGGCCGCGCACGGATTCGACGATTTCATGCCTGCGCAGCTTCCCGAACAGCTGTTCGAGATACGAGAGCGAAATCCGCTGGCGCTGGCTGATGCCTGCAAGCGTCACCGGGCCCTGCTCCTGGCGCAGTGCCAAGTCAATCATCGCCGTGACGGCGAAACGGCCTTTGGTGGTGAGTCTCATGGTGTCTAGGGGACTGCAATCTTGACGATTTTGGTCAAGTATAAATATTTGACGTTTTTAGTCAAGTATCCATGTCTTTGAAAGGGTATTCGTAGACCGCTGAATACCGCGCGATCAGCGCTCCGTGCGGGCCCGGAGCGTCTCGAGCAGGCCCGCGCACGCGCGCTCGACCTGATCGAGCACCTGCTCGAAACCCTGCGCGCCGCCGAAATACGGATCGGCCACTTCGGTTTCAGTCGAATCCGGCGCGAATTCCATCAGCAGGCGCACCTTGTCGACATGCTGCGGCGGACAGCGGCGGCGCAGCTCCGCGAGATTCGCCTCGTCCATCGCGAGCAGCAGGTCGAAGCGCTCGAAATCCGCCGCGCTCACCTGTCGTGCGCGCAGCGCCGACAGGTCGTAGCCGCGGCCGCGAGCGGCCGCCTGCGCACGCGTATCGGGCGGCTCGCCGACATGCCAGTCGCCGGTGCCGGCCGAATCGATCGCGATCCGGTCCGCCAGCGCGGCCGCATCGACCTGGTGACGCATCACGCCTTCCGCGGTGGGCGAACGGCAGATGTTGCCGAGACAGACGAAACAGATCGAAACGCGGGTCATCGCACTATCGGAAAGCCGCGGCGAACCGCGCGGGAGAAGAACACGCCATTATACAAAGGCGACCGGAATCGCGCCGCCGGGCAAAGCGACGGCGCCGTGCATTACAGCGCCTTCGGCACGACGAGTGCGACGTCGCCGGATGCCGCCGGCAACGGCTTCGCCGCGTCGTCGACCAGCCCGAACGACACCGCACGCGCCAATTCAGCGGATGCCTGGTGAACTGCGAGCGGGCCACGCGACGGCGCATCGGCCATCGCATGCAGATAGGCAGCCGCGGCCAGCGGAACGACGATTGCCAGCGGCCAGTACATCGATATTGTCTTTTTCATGATGCGGACCTCCTTGACCTCGTACCCCGAAACCCACTTCCGGGGACTACAGACGAGATTCTATAGACCGCATCTATCGAGATAAATATCCAAATAGCGAACGCTCTGTTGTCGCCGGATGAACAGTCGTCAGCCGAGGTGGCTTTGCGACGCCGCGTACAGTTCCCGGAACGTGCGCCCGGTCGGGGTCGGCATGTCGCGCGTGTCCATCCAGCCGCCCATCATCGGCAGGCGCCGCAGCGTGCCGCCGGCACCCAGCCGCTCGAGGATGCGCACCGCGAGCTTTGTCGTCAGCGCGTACAGCATCGGCCGCCGCGCGACGAAACCCCATGCGGTGAGCGCCGCCCGCTCGCGCCACGGCCGCAGGTGCCGCTCGACCTGCTTTTCGCGCAGCGTGCGCAACAGGTGCGACAGCGGAATCCCGGCCGGGCAGACGCTGTCGCATTCTCCGCAAAGCGTCGCGGCCTGCGGCAGATCCAGCGCGCGATCGAGCCCGACGTAACTCGGCGTCAGCACGGAACCCATCGGCCCCGGGTAGACCCAGCCGTACGCATGGCCGCCGACCTTCTGGTAAACCGGGCAATGGTTCATGCATGCGCCGCAGCGGATGCAACGCAGCATCTCCTGGAACTCGCCGCCGATCAGCCCCGTGCGGCCGCCGTCGACGAGCACCACGTAGTTGTGCTCGGGGCCGTCCTCGTCACCCGGCCCGCGCGGCCCGGTCAGCAGCGAGAAATAGTTCGACGTCTTCTGACCCGTCGCGGAACGCGGCAGCAGGCGCATCGCGGTCGCGAGATCCTCGAGGGTCGGCAGCACCTTCTCGATGCCCGTCACCGCCACATGCACGCGCGGCATCACCGTGCACATCCCCTCGTTCCCTTCGTTCGTCACGATCGCGACCGAACCGGTCTCGGCGATCACGAAGTTGCCGCCGGTCACGCCCATGTCGGCCGACATGAAATGCGGGCGCAGCACCTCGCGCGCCTCGCGCGTCATGTCCGGAATCTCGGTGAGCCGCTCGCGGTGGTGCGTGCGCGCGAACAGGTCGGCGATCTCGTCCTTGTCCTTGTGGACGACGGGCGCGATGATGTGGCTCGGCGGCTCGTTGTCGTTGATCTGCAGGATGTATTCGCCGAGGTCCGTCTCGATCGATTGCACGCCCATTTCCGCGAGCACCGCGTTCAGGCGCATTTCCTCCGACACCATCGACTTGGTCTTGATGACCTTCTTCACGTCGTGACGGCGCGCAATGTCGGCCACGAGCCGCGCGGCGTCCGCCGTTGTCTCGGCGAACAGCACGGTCGTGCCGCGCCGCGTCGCCTCGCGCTCGAACGCCTCGAGCCACACGTCGAGGTTCTCCAGCGCGCGGTTGCGGCGCGCCTTCAGCGCCGCCCGCGTGGCCGGGAAGTCGATCGCGGTCATCGCGTCGGCACGCGCGGACACGAACTTCGTCGACAGCTTCTTCAGGTTCTGCTGCAGGCGCTGGTCGGCCAGCTTCTGGCCGGCGCGCGCCTTGAAATGCATCGATTGGACTTGCATCGCGGTATCGGGAAAAAGTGAGCGGAACCGGGCGTCAGACGTCGCCCGCCAGCACCTGCGCGACGTGCAGCACGCGCGTGTCGCGGTCGCCGGTGCGGCGCAACCGCCCTTCGATGTTCAGCATGCAGCCGAGATCGCCGAGCACGACGGCGCCCGCGCCCGACGCACGCACGTTCGCGCACTTCTCGTCCGCGATGGCCGCCGAGATGTCGCCGTACTTCACCGCAAACGTGCCGCCGAAGCCGCAGCAGTGCTCGCAGTCCTTCATCTCGGTGACCGCAATGCCGCGCTGCGCGAGCAGCGCGCGCGGCTGTGCCTTCACGCCGAGCTCGCGCAGGCCCGAGCACGAATCGTGATAGGTGACGGGCCCCGTGAATTCACCCGGCGCGAGCGAGACCTTCGCGACATTCGCCAGGAAATCGGTCAGTTCGTAGACCTTCTGCTGGAACCGCGTGTAGCGCCCCATCAGCTCGGGGTCGTCGCGGAACAGGTCGCCGTAGTGCGCGCGGATCATCCCGCCGCATGAACCCGACGGCGCGACGACGTAATCGAACTGCTCGAACTCGCGCAGCGTCTTTTCCGCGAGATCGCGGGCGAGCGCGCGGTCGCCCGAGTTGTAGGCCGGCTGGCCGCAGCAAGTCTGCGCGGGCGGCACGATCACCTCGTAGCCGGCGTCGCGAATCAGCTTGAGCGCCGAAAAACCGATTTCCGGACGCATCAGATCGACCAGGCAGGTCACGAACAAACCGACTCGCATACGTGCTCCTTCGAGAAAACGGCTCTCATTATCCGCCGTTTGGCCGGCGAGACCAACGCCGGCTCGCGCGCAAGCCCGCACTGCGCGAAACGAGGACTTCCTCGAACGGCGTTCGCTTTTTTCACGATACGAGATACAATCGTTGCAACACCGCTTGCCGCGTCAACCGATTTCTCCCCCGACATGAGCCAACCCACCCCGGATTCCAAAACGTCGATCCAGGTGATCGAACGCATGATGCGGTTGCTGGACGCGCTCGCCGCGCACAGTGACCCCGTGAGCCTGAAGGAACTTGCGCAGCGCACGGAGCTGCACCCGTCTACGGCGCACCGCATCCTCAACGACATGGTGACCTGCCGCCTCGTCGACCGCTCCGATCCCGGCACGTATCGCCTCGGCATGCGGCTGCTGGAGCTCGGCAACCTCGTGAAGGCACGCCTGTCGGTACGCGACGCGGCGCTGATGCCGATGCGCGAACTGCACCGTCTCACCGGGCAGACCGTGAACCTGTCGGTGCGCCAGGGCGACGAGATCGTCTACATCGAGCGCGCGTATTCGGAGCGCTCGGGGATGCAGGTCGTCCGTGCGATCGGCGGCCGCGCGCCGCTGCACCTCACGTCGGTCGGCAAGCTGTTCCTTGCAGCCGACGAAACGTCGCGCGTGCGTGCCTATGCAACGCGCACGGGGCTGTCCGGCCATACGCAGAACAGCATCACCGACATCGCGAAGCTCGAGCGCGAGCTGACGATCGTCCGCCAGCAATCGTGCGCACGCGACAACGAGGAACTGGAGCTCGGCGTGCGCTGTATCGCGGCCGGCATCTACGACGATTCGGGCAAGCTCGTCGCGGGCCTGTCGCTGTCGGCGCCGGCCGATCGTCTCCAGGATGCCTGGCTCGGCCAGTTGAGCCGTACTGCCCTCACCATTTCGGAATCGCTCGGCTACCGGCCGGCGCCCACGAAGGATGCGGACGGGCTGCAGCGGCAGGCGTAAGCCGCTCCCGCGCGCCCGCAGTAAAAAAGCCCCGCGATTGCGGGGCTTTTTTTTCGACCATCGACGCGGCGGCGAACCGCCACGCCGCCGTGCGATCAGGTCCCACCGTTCGGCGTGTTGGCCGCCGTCAGGCGCTCGCCGCCGCCGGCGTCGAGCCAGTTGCGCAGGCGCGCCGCGTCGGCGAAGCGCGAATACTTGCCGAACGAATCGAGCAGCACCATCACCATCGGCCGGCCGTGGATCGTCGCCTGCATCACGAGGCATTCGCCCGCTTCGTTGATGAAGCCCGTCTTCTGCAGACCGATGTCCCACGAGCCGTTGCCGCGGATCAGCGCGTTCGTGCTGTTGTAGGCGAGATTGCGCTTGCCCGTGTACACCTCGTAGCTGCGATCGGTCGAGAACTGACGGATCATCGGGTACTGGTACGCCGCATTGACCATCTTCACCAGATCGCGCGCGCTCGACACGTTCGAGCTCGACAGGCCGGTCGAATTCTCGAAATGGGTATCGGCCATGCCGAGCGACTTCGCCTTCGCGTTCATCGCGGCGATGAACGCCGGACGACCGCCCGGGTAATAACGCGACAGCGCGGCGGCCGCGCGGTTTTCCGACGCCATCAGCGCGATGTGCAGCATGTCTTCACGCGACAGCACCGAGCCGACCGACAGGCGCGAGCCCGTGCCCTTCTCGTAGTCGCGGTCTTCGTCGGTGACTTCGATCTGGTCGGCCATCGGCGCCTTCGAGTCGAGCACGACCATCGCCGTCATCAGCTTCGAGATCGACGCAATCGGCACGACGGCGTGCGAATTCTTGTCGAACAGCGGCTCGCCGGAATTCTGGTCGACGACGTACGCGACGCTCGAACGCAGCGCGAGCGCGTCCGGCGTGTCGTGCAGGCCGAACGCCTGGCCGACGCTCTGCCGACGCGGCTGGAACGCGACCTTGCGAACCGCGCCGTGATGGCCGGCACGCACGCTGTTCGCCGCGAGCGTCACGCGCTTGCGCGACGCCTTTGCGCGCGGCGCATCGGACGCGGCGACCTTGGCGGATTTGTCGGAGGTGGCCTTGGCCGACTTCTTCTTCGCGGACGAAGCAGGAGCGACAGCCTTTTTCTTGGCGGCTTGTTGGGTCTTCGCAGTGGCGGCAAAGGCGTCAGCGGGCGTGACGGACGCGGTGGTCGCCAGCAAGGCGACAGCGACCGACACAGCCGTGCCGAGCGTCATGCTCTGCAACAATCTGCGCGGTGAAAACGATTCGGCTTTCATTGGGGTCTGGACAAAGCGGGCGGGAGGTTTCCGCAAGTGTAGTTAAAGCTGAAAAAAAGAGCAATATTAGGCACTTACCGATCGTCGTTAAACCGGAATGTAAGGGTTGGCCAACCTCTGACCAATGAACCCTCCCGCTCCCATCGAAAAAATTCATGGGATGCGCTGCCCGACAGTACCCGTCTCCCGATTACACACGGTTAATTGAGATAACGTCACTTCGGAGGCGATTTAAAGCGGGGAAACTACGTATCCGGCGCTCGGGGTGCCTGGGAGCCGGTCTCGGCCGTGGCGGCGGCACGTCGCCACGGTACGCGCATCGAAACGGCGCGTTTTCGACAGGAACAGAAGGATAACGTTCCATGACCCTGTCAGGTTTACCTGTGCATGATCATGGTGCGCCGCGTGCGCCCCGCGTCCGTGCGCACCATCTGGGAGACGCGCGTGAAACCGATTCCGAACGGGCACGATAACTTATTGTTTTATCGATAATTTGTCGCGATTGTGCAACGCACAAAAAACACTTGACATCCGTTTTCTCTGCCCTAAAATAGGCCTCATTGCTGCGTTGCACAAAGCACGCGCATCCGAGGTTCCCCGTCGTAGTGCCCTTTACCCTGCGATCGACGCGATCGCTTTTCAGGAGCTGGACATGTCCTTGCTGACCCCCGAGCAAATCGCCGCTGCACAGAAAGCCAACCTCGAAAGCCTGTTCGGTCTGACGACCAAGGCGTTCGAAGGCGTCGAGAAGCTGATCGAACTCAACCTGCAGGTCGTGAAGTCGACGCTGGCCGAAGGCCAGGAAAACGCACAGCGCCTGCTGTCGGTGAAGGACGCACAGGAACTGATCGCCCTGCAAGCCAGCCTGTCGCAGCCGGTCGCGGAAAAGGTGCTGTCGTACGGCCGTCACCTGTACGAAATCGCATCGTCGACGCAAGCCGAGTTCGCGAAGGTTGCAGAAGCGCAATTCGAAGAACAGAACAAGAAGGTCCAGGCACTCGTCGACAACGTCGCGAAGAACGCCCCGGCCGGTTCGGAAACGGCTGTCGCCGCACTGAAGTCGGCGCTGAACGCTGCGAACACCACGTACGAAACGGTTCAGAAGGCCACGAAGCAAGCCGTCGAAATCGCTGAAACGAACTTCAACGCTGCTGCTGCCGTCGCAACGAAGGCTGCTACCGCCGCTGCCGCACGTCGTTCGAGCAAGCCGGCCGCGTAAGCGTCCCCTGCTCCTGAAAGAGCCGCGCATAGCGCGGCTTTTTCGTTTCTGGCACCGCACCACACCGGAATCGCCAAGCCGCCGGCCGTGCTCGAACGGTCGTTTGAGCATCGGCCGCCCGCAAAAGAAAACGCCGCCGCCCGGATCGCCCGGGAGGCGGCGTTTTTTTGTGGCCGGCAACATGCCGGCCCCGGTCGCGTTACTTCTTGCGCTGCGGCGGCAGGTCCGTACAGACGCCTTCGTACAGTTCGGCGGCCATGCCGACCGATTCGCCGAGCGTCGGGTGCGGATGGATCGTCTTGCCGATGTCTTCCGCGTCCGCGCCCATCTCGACGGCGAGGCACACTTCGCTGATCAGGTCGCCCGCGTTCAGGCCGACGATCGCGCCGCCGATCACCCGGTGGGTTTCCTCGTCGAAGATCAGCTTCGTGAAGCCTTCGTCGCGGCCGTTCGCGATCGCGCGGCCCGATGCGGCCCACGGGAACACGGCCTTGCCGTACTTGATGCCTTCGGCCTTGCACTGGTCTTCCGTCTTGCCGGCCCACGCCACTTCCGGATCGGTGTACGCCACCGACGGGATCTGCTGCGCGTCGAAGTACGCCTTCTCGCCGTGTGCAGCTTCCGCTGCGACGTGGCCTTCATGCACGGCCTTGTGCGCGAGCATCGGCTGACCGACGATGTCGCCGATCGCGAAGATGTGCGGGACGTTCGTGCGCATCTGCTTGTCGACGTCGATGAAGCCGCGATCCGTGACGGCGACGCCTGCCTTGTCGGCGCCGATCTTCTTGCCGTTCGGGCTGCGGCCCACCGCGACGAGCACGAGGTCGTAGCGCTGCGCTTCCGCCGGCGCCTTCTCGCCCTCGAACTTCACGTAGATGCCGTCTTCCTTCGCTTCCGCGCCGACCGTCTTGGTCTTCAGCATCACATTGCCGAAGCGCTTCGCGTTGTACTTTTCCCAGACCTTCACGAGATCGCGGTCCGCGCCCATCATCAGGCCGTCCATCATTTCGACGACGTCGATCTCGGCGCCGAGCGTCGAGTACACCGTCGCCATTTCGAGGCCGATGATGCCGCCGCCGATCACGAGCATCCGCTTGGGCAGCTGGCGCAGCTCGAGTGCACCGGTCGAATCGACGACGCGCGGGTCTTCCGGCATGAACGGCAGCTTCACTGCTTGAGAGCCGGCGGCGATGATGGCCTGCTTGAACTTGACGATCTTCTTGTCGTTGTCGCCCTGCACTTCCATGTGGAACGGGTCGACGAATGCGCCGATGCCGGTCACGACTTCGACCTTACGCGCCCTCGCCATGCCGGCGAGGCCGCTGGTCAGCTTCTTGACGACGCCGCCCTTGAAGTCGCGCAGCTTGTCGAGGTCGACTTGGGGCTTGCCGAACGTGATGCCGTGCGACGCGAGCGCTGCGGCTTCCTCGACGACCAGCGCCGTGTGCAGCAGCGCTTTCGACGGGATGCAGCCGACGTTCAGGCATACGCCGCCGAGTGTCGAATAGCGTTCGACGAGCACCGTCTTCATGCCGAGGTCGGCGGCGCGGAACGCGGCCGAGTAGCCGCCGGGGCCGGCGCCGAGCACGAGCATGTCGCACTCGATGTCGGCTGAGCCGCCGTAGCTGCCGGCTTGCGGCGCCGGAGCGGCAGCGGCTGCGGCCTGTGCCGGAGCCGCTGCCGGTGCCGCGGCCGCGACGGGCTTGGCGGGCTCTGGTGCTTTCGCCGGTGCGGTGGCGTTTGCGGACGCTTCGACGAGTGCGATCACGGTGCCTTGGGAGACTTTGTCGCCGGCTTTGACTTTGATTTCCTTGATGGTGCCTGCGATGTGGCTGGGCACTTCCATGGATGCCTTATCGGATTCGAGCGTGAGGAGCGTTTGCTCTTTTTCGATCACATCGCCGGGTTTGATGTTGACTTCGATGACATCGATGCCGTTGAAATCGCCGATATCTGGAACTTTGACTTCGATGAGACTCATGTACGTCCCCTTCTTGTTGGCTACGGAGAGAGGGAATGGAAACTCGCACGATGAACCGGCCACGGCCTGACAAGAGAACGCGAACCTGGGCAGAACCACCTTTGCTGTCCGCCCAAGGACGCGCCTTTCTTTTGGTTACTTTTCTTTGGAAGACAAAGAAAAGTAACCGCCGCCCCGCGCAGGGGCGACGCTAGCAGACCGTATGCAAAACAGGTTCAACGACAGTACGGGGCGCACCGACAAAAACGCACGCCCCCGCGAGCCCCTCTTCTCATCAAAGAATGATGCGACGGAAATCCGCGAGCAACGCGCCAAGATAAGCATTGAACCGCGCGGCTTCGGCGCCATCGATCACGCGATGATCGAACGCCAGGGAAAGCGGCATCGTCAACCGCGGCACGAACTGCTTGCCGTCCCACACCGGCTTCATCTGCCCGCGCGACAACCCGAGGATCGCCACTTCCGGCGCGTTGATGATCGGCGTGAAGTGCGTGCCGCCGATCCCGCCGAGCGACGAGATCGAGAAGCAGCCACCCTGCATCTGATCGGGCTTGAGCTTGCCGTCGCGCGCGGCCTTCGACAGCTCGGCCATTTCCTTCGCGATGTCGACGAGGCCCTTCTTGTCCGCATCGCGGATCACCGGCACGACCAGACCGTTCGGCGTGTCGGCCGCGAACCCGATGTGGTAGTACTGCTTGAACACCAGGTTGTCGCCGTCGAGGCTCGCGTTGAAGGTCGGGAATTTCTTCAGCGCGGCCACCACCGCCTTGATCACGAACGCGAGCATCGTGAACTTCACGCCCGCCTTTTCGTGCTCCTTGTTCAGCTGCACGCGCAGCGCTTCGAGCTCGGTGATGTCCGCTTCGTCGTTGTTCGTGACGTGCGGGATCATCACCCAGTTGCGATGCAGGTTCGCGCCCGAGATCTTCTTGATGCGCGACAGCGGCTTCG
>NZ_LDVA01000341.1:0-13230 GCF_050768715.1 Burkholderia sp. ZZQ-2
GCGCTGCATTACCGTGCGGGCCGCGTATGCCGTGACCTGCGGCCGCTGCCGATCCATGCGCCGCACCTGCGCGCGCAGGCCGCCGACGACGATCTCGCGTCGTGGCGCGGCGCGGCCGACGGCGCCGCGCTGCGCATCCTGCATTCGGATGGCGACCTGCATCGCGTGTTGTCCGGCGACGATCCGGTCGAACGCGTGCTGTTCGAAATGCTCGAGCAACTGCGCTGCGAATCGCTCGCGCCACCCGCGATGCGCGGCGTCGTGCAGAACCTGCGCCATCGTTTCGAAACCTGGTCGCGCGCGTTTCACCGGTCGGGGCAGGCCGATACGCATGTCGGGATCCTCGTGTACACGGTCGCGCAGATCGCGTGGTCGCGGCTGACCGGCTGGCCGGTGCTCGAAGAAACGGAAGACCTGATCGAAGCGTCGCGCGCGGCGATCGTGCCGGAGATCGGCGTGCCGCTCGCGGGGCTCAAGCGCTGCCGGCACGATCAGCGCGCATTCGCGGAACATGCGCTGGCGCTCGCGCGCCGGATTGCGGCGATGATCCGCGACGCGCGCGCGGCCGTCGTCGAAACGGCATCGGAAGACGCACGCGAGCAGGACGATGCGCTGACGAATTTCTCGTTATGGGTCGATTTCGACGACACGGGCATCGACCTGCCGGCGCTCGTCGAAACGGGCGACAGCGTCGTGCTGCATGGCGGCGATGCGGTCTACCGCGCGTACACGACGTGTTACGACCGCGAACTCCGGCCGGCCGCGCAGATCCGCGCGGCACTGCTGCGCGAGTATCGCGACCGGCTCGACGGCCAGGTCGCCGCGCAGCGGATCAGCGTCACGCGGCTCGCACGGGTGCTCCGCGCGGCGCTCGTCGTGCCGCGGGCCGACGGCTGGTCGTTCGGCGAGGAGCACGGCCGCCTCGACGGCCGTCGGCTCGCGCAGCTCGTCAGCTCGCCGGCCGAACGGCGGTTGTTCCGGCTCGAACGCGTGCGGCCGCACGCGGACTGCGCGCTCGCGTTCCTGATCGACTGCTCGGGATCGATGAAGACGTGGATCGATGGCGTCGCGCTGATGGTCGACACGCTGGCCCGCGCCGGCGATGCCGCCGGCCTCGCCACCGAAGTGCTCGGCTTCACGACGCTCGCGTGGAACGGCGGCCGCGCGCGGCAGGACTGGCTCGCGCGCGGCAAGCCGCGCCATCCGGGCCGGCTCAACGAAACCGGCCATCTGGTGTTCAAGGACGCCGACACACGCTGGCGGCATGCGCGCACGGGCATCGCCGCGCTGTTCAAGGCCGACCTGTTCCGCGAGGGCGTCGACGGCGAAGCGGTCGAATGGGCATGTGCGCGGCTCGCGGCGCGGCCGGAAGCGCGCAAGATCCTCGTCGTGATCTCGGACGGCAGCCCGATGGACGGCGCGACGGCGCTCGCGAACGATCCGTTCTACCTCGACAATCACCTGAAGCAGGTGGTCGCGCGCCAGGAAGCGGCCGGGCGCGTCGACGTCCTCGGGCTCGGCGTCGGGCTCGATCTCGGCCCGTACTACCGGCACCGGCTCGCGATCGATCTTGCGTCGGCGCCGGACATGAAGCGGCTCGTCGAAATCGCGCACTGGATCGGCGCGCGGCGGTGAAGCGAGTAGTGTGCGTGCGCATCGCGGCGCGAATGCCGCGCGCCGGAGGGTTCGATGCGGCGTGCGCCGCGCGGCACTACACGCCGCGCAGCAGCGGCGGCAGCGACGTCGCGATCAGCCCGATGCCGATCGCCATCAGCACGCCGAACGCGAGCCGGCGCAGCGCGACCGGCGACAGCGGCGGCGGGTAGTGGCGCGCCGCGACCGTCGTCAGCATCACGACCGGCGTCGCGATCGCGGCCAGCAGCCAGATGTCGCGATCGATCTGGCCTTCGCATGCGCTGTACAGCACACGCGTGGCGGAGGTCGTCGTGAACAGCACGATCAGCGCGCAGCGGATCTGCACGAGCGTCAACGGCTGGCGGTAGAACTGGAAGATCAGCGGTGGCCCCGACACGCCGAACATGCCGCTCAGCAGCCCGCCGAACAGGCCGCTGACGAAGAAGCTGCGGTTGTCCGAGCGCGCCGTGAGCGGCGTCGGGCGCAGCGCCGCGCTCAGGCCGCCGTACAGCACGACCGCGCCGAGGATCAGTTGCAGCAGGTCGGCCGCCGAGCGGCTCAGGCATTCGAGCAGCAGCACGCCCGTGACCACCGACGGCAGGATGCCGAGCGTCGCCGCGCCGACCGCGCGCCAGTCGATGTGATGCAGCCGGCCGGGCAGCGCGGCCGCGCCGTTCGCGAGCGACACGACGCTCATCAGCGTGGCGACGGTGGCGAGCGGCGCCAGCCCGAAGCCGCTCGTCGCGCCCATCACGATCATCCCGAGCCCGAAGCCGGTGACGGTCTGGAAATAGCTGCCGGCGCCGATCACCGCGATCAGGATCGCCAGTTTGTCGGCCGTCATGCGGGCGCGGCCTCGCCGGTCGTAGTGCGTTGCGCGGCCGCCTGCGCCTGCACGGTGGTTGCCGCGATCACGTGATACACATCGTCGGCGCTGCAGCCGCGCGACAGGTCGTTCGCGGGCCGGCGCAGCCCCTGCAGCAGCGGCCCGACGGCCTTCGCGCGGCCGATCCGTTCGGCGAGCTTGTAGCCGATGTTGCCGGCCTCGAGGCTCGGGAACACGAGCACGTTCGCATGGCCGCCCACCTGCGAATGCGCGATCTTGCGCTCGGCGATCTCCGCGACGATCGCCGCGTCGAGCTGCACGTCGCCGTCGATCGCGAGGGTGGGGCGCAGTTCGCGCACCTGCGCGGTCGCGGCCGTCACCTTGTCGACGGCCGCGTGATGCGCGCTGCCGCTCGTCGAGAACGACAGCATCGCGACGCGCGGTTCCTCGCCGAGCAGCGCTTGTGCGCTGTCGGCGGCGGCCATCGCGATTTCGGCGAGCTGGCCGGCATCCGGATCGACGACGAGCGCGCAGTCGGAGAAGATCAGCCCGCCCTTGATCGTGTGGAACGGTTCGCACAGCATCATCAGGAAGAAGCTCGACACGATCCGGAACGCCGGGTCCACGCCGATCAGCTGGATCGCCGCGCGCACGACGTCGGCCGTCGCATGCACGGCGCCCGCGACCGAGCCGTCCGCGTCGCCGAGCCGCACCATCAGGTTGGCGTACGTCAACGGATCGCGCACCGCGTCGCGTGCTGCGTCGGCGGTCATGCCTTTTTTGGCGCGCAGTGCATGCAGCGCGTCGGCATACGCATCGCGTTGCGGGGCGTCGGCCGGATCGACGAGCGTCATGCCGTCGAGATCGATCGCGTCGCGCGCGGCTGCCGCGTGGATGGCCGCACGGTTGCCGACGAGCACGATGCGCGCGATGCCGTCGCGCGCCGCGCGCGCGGCGGCGTGCAGCACGCGCGGATCGTCCGCTTCGCACAGCGCGATGCGCATCGGCGCGCGGCGCGCGGATTCGAGGATGCGGTCGAGGGCTTTCATCGTTCGCTCGCTGAGGAATGGAACACGGGAAGGAAAAACGGCCGGATGCGGCGGCCCGCACGGGGCACGGCGTCCGGCCGGGTTCAGGCCGCGCGGCGATGCGCGCGGCCTGACGCGGGTGCGTCAGCGACGCGGGCTCACACGTAGTCCTTGTACTTGTCGAGCATGCGTACTGGCTTCGACAGCGCGTCGCGGCGGAACGGATCGCCGAGTTCACGCGTGCACATGATCTCGATGATCGTGGTCTTGCCTTCGTTCATCTGCATGTCGATCGCGCGCTTGAGCGCGGGGCCGACGTCCTCGAGGCGGTCGACCGTGATCCCTTCGGCGCCCATCGCGCGCGCGATCGCCGCGAAGCTCTGGTTGTCGAGTTCGCCCGCGACGAAGCGGCGGTTGTAGAAGTCGACCTGGTTCTTCTTCTCCGCGCCCCACTGGCGGTTGTGGAACACGACGGCCGTGACCGGGATGTTGTGGCGCACGCAGGTCATCGTTTCCATCAGGCTCATGCCCCACGCGCCGTCACCCGCATACGACACGGCCGGACGATGCGGCGCGGCGACCTTCGCGCCGATGATCGTCGGGAACGCATAACCGCAGTTGCCCCAGCTCATCGCCGCGAAGAAGCTGCGCGGCTTGTTGAAGCGCAGGTAGCTGTTCGCGACCGAGTTGATGTTGCCGATGTCGGTCGACACCATCACGTCCTCGGGCATCGCCTTCTCGAGCTCGCGCAGCACCTGGCGCGGATGCAGATACTGGCCGCCGCTGAACGGCTTCTCGTGCTTCTGCTCCTCGATCATGTCGAGGCTGTACGCGTCGCGCTCGTGCGTCCAGTCGTCGAGTTCCTTTTCCCACGCGGCCTTTTCGGTCGCGATCTGGTCGGCGCGATCGCCGCGCGAGCCGTCGCACGCGAGCGTGCGGCCTTCGAGGCGTTGCGTGAGCGCGATGGCCGCCGCCTTCGCATCGCCGCAGATGCCGACCGAGATCTTCTTCACGAGGCCGAGCATCTTGTGGTCCGCGTCGATCTGGATGATCTTCGCGTCCTTCGGCCAGTAGTCCATCCCGTGCTGCGGCAGCGTGCCGAACGGCCCGAGGCGCGAGCCCAGCGCGATCACGACGTCCGCGCGCGACAGCAGTTTCATCGCGGCCTTCGAGCCCTGGTAGCCGAGCGGGCCGCACCACAGCGGATGGTTCGCCGGGAACGAGTCGTTGTGCAGGTAGCTGTTGACGACCGGTGCGCCGAGCCGTTCGGCGAGCGCCTTGCATTCCTCGATCGCGTCGGCCATCACGACGCCGCCGCCCGAGATGATCACCGGGAACTTCGCCTGCGCGATCAGCGCGGCCGCATCGTCGAGGCTCTGTTCGCCGCCGGCGCCGCGATCGAGCCGGCGCGGTTGCGGAATCTCGACCTTGACCTTGCCGTAGAAGTAGTCGCGCGGGATGTTCAGTTGCGTCGGGCCCATCTCGGCCTGCGCGCGGTCGAAGCAGCGCGCGGTGAATTCGGCCATCCGCGCCGGGTGCGTGACGTGGCCCTGGTACTTCGTGAACTCCTGGAACATCGGCAGCTGGTTCGCTTCCTGGAAACCGCCGAGGCCGATGCCCATCGTGCCGGCTTCCGGCGTGACGATCACGACCGGGCTGTGTGCCCAGTACGCGGCCGCGATCGCCGTCACGCAATTGCTGATGCCGGGGCCGTTCTGGCCGATCACGACGCCGTGGCGGCCCGACACGCGCGCATAACCGTCGGCCATGTGGCCCGCGCCCTGTTCGTGCACGACCGGGATCAGGCGGATGCCGGCGGGCGCGAAGATGTCCATCGCGTCCATGAACGCGGAGCCCATGATGCCGAACATGTCGGTCACGCCGTTGGCCGCGAGGGTCTCGACGAAGGCTTCGGACGGCGTCATGTCCTGCGGACCGCTGGCCGATGCACGCAGGGAAGTGGATTGTTCGCTCATGGGTTGTCTCCGATTGTTCAATTAACGGAACGTCTCGTTCCAGATGCTATTTGCCGGGAAAAGCCGGTCAAGTCATTCCACCTGCTGCGGGGAAATGTGGAATGAAATGAAATGATTCGTTTCAAAATGCGTGCGAGGTACGGTGGCCCCGAGTGGTGCGCTCAGGCCGGCTGCTTCGGCCGTTCCTTGCGGAACGCACGCTTGACGGCGATCAGCCCGTCGCGGAATTCGAACAGGTCGCAGCCTTCGGCCTCGATGCGCCAGCCTTCGGCGTGCGTGCCGGTGAACACCCACTCGGACACGCCGCGCTCGCCGGTCACGTAGTGGCGGCCGCGGCCCCAGTGCGCGTCGGGGAAGGTCTTGAACACGGCTTCGAACGCGGCGCGCACGGCGTCGCGGCCGACGAAGCGCGTGCCGTGGATGTCGGGGCCGCCGGCTGCGTCGAATACGCAGTCCTCGGTCATGAAGCCCATCAGCGCATTCGCGTCATGCCGGTTGAATGCGTCGGAAAACGCCGCGAGCATGGCGGCCGTGACGGGGGCGGTGAGCGTGTCGGACATAACGTGTCTCCTGTCGAATGGTGGGCGGTGCGCGAGGCGCTGGCGCGCATGCGGCACGCGGTATCGACACGTTAGTGAGCGCTCGTTTTTGGCGGTAGCGCCAGTTCGGGGGATTCGGTTGGGCCAGCGGCGGATGCCGGGCACGTTCGCGCGTTCACGGCATTCCCGACGTGGCGGGACGCACGGCTTGAACCGGTGTCGTGCGCGTCTCGCATGACGCGACGGCGAACGAGGCCGGTGAGCGTGGCGTGCACGGAAAATGGCGGACGAGGGATTCGGCCGCCATCGGGGCGGGACCCGCGACGCGGGCGAGCAGGAGGAGGCGGGGGGCACATCGTCGCGCGCGATGTGCCCCGCCGGTCATGCGGGCATCACGATGCCGTCATGCCGATCCCGAACACGTGCATCTTGCCGGCGCTGACCTGCCGCGGCAGCACGATACTCGTCACCACCTTGCCGGGCGGCACCGGAATCTTCTGCGCGAAGATGTAAGTCTTGACGTTGTCCTGCTGGCCGTTGCCGGCATTGCGATAGGCCATCGTGACGGCCACCGTCGAGCGTGGGCTCGCGCTGCCGCCGTTCAGGGTCCAGTCGTCGAAGGCCAATGTGACGGCCTGACTCGAACCGTCCGCGAAATTCAGCTGCGCGATCCCGCTGCTCGGGCCGTTGTTGGACGAACCGAGCACCACGACGCCGGTGCCGGCCGATCCCGGCGGCAGCATCACGGTCTGGCCGACGGTCACGGTGTTGTCGAGCGAGAGCGGCCCGCCCGCCACCGTCACGGTGGCGCCGGCCACCGCGAACGGTTTGCCGGGCTGCACGCCCGCCGCGCCGAGCGCATTGACCGAGTAGCTGAACAGGCTGCCGTCGAAGTCCGCGCCCTGGCCGTCGGTATTGGTCGCACCGTCCATGCTGAAGCCGCGATTGTTGTAGCTGTCGGCCGCGTTGAGCGCCACCGGTACGCCGAACGACGGCGGCTGCGCCTGGGCGCCCCATCGAGACGGTGCGCTGCCCATCGCGAAGTGCAGCGTCGCACCATTGGCGATGTCGTCATAGGCGACCCATGCGGCAGGGTGGGCACGACCGTTGATCGACAGTGACTGCACGTAGCTCGAGGCCGGCGCGCCTGCTGCACGGATCCGCCAGGTGTGGCCGTTGCCGAGCCGCACGTCGATTTGCGGGAACTGCGGGCTGCCGATCGCCAGGCCCGCGACGCCGGGGATCTGCGGGTACAGGCCCAGCGCGCCCCACACATACCAGCCCGACACGGCGCCGAGGTCGTCGTTGCCCGGCAAGCCGTCGGGGCCGGTGCCGAACGCGCTGGCCATGATCTGCTGCACCACGCGCTGCGTGCCGGACGGTTGCGCGGCCCAGTTGTAAAGCCACGGCACCTCGAAGGTCGGCTCGTTGCCCATGTAGAAGTTCGGCAGGCTCAGGCCGGCATTGAGCACCGTGAAGAACTGGTCGAGCCGCGACGTCACGGCCGTGTTGCCGCCGAGCTGCGCGAACAGGCCGGCCGCGTCGTACGGCACCATCCACGTGTACTGTTCGGCATTGCCTTCCACGTAGTTGTCGCCGCTGCCCGGCGTTTCGGGTATCCACGCGCCGTTCGATTGCCGCGCCGCGATCAGCGGCGGCGTCAGCGCGGTGTTGAGCAGGTTCTGCCAGTACGCCGAGCGGCTCAGCAGCATGCGCTGCGTGGCGATATCGCCGAGTGCGCCGGCGAAGCGCGAGATCGCGAAGTCGCTGCTCGTGTATTCGAGCGTCGACGAAGCCTGCCCCCACTCGCCGCCGGTGATGTAGCCGCCCTGCAGGTAGCTCGCGCGGCCGCCGTTGGTAGTCACGTTGTTGCAGGCGGTGCCGGGGATGTTCGCCATCTTCACCATGTGCTGCAGCGCGGAGCGCGTATCGAAGCGCCGCGCGCCGAATGCGTAGGCGCTCGAAACGATCAGCGAACCGGCATCGCCCGGCATCACGCCGTCCTCGACGTTGTCGTTGACCCAGTGCGGAATCGCGCCGCACTGATCGGCGTCGTTGACCAGCGACTGGATCATGTCGCTGGTTTCGGACGGCGAGAGAATCGACTTGAGCTGGATCAGCGAACGGTAGATGTCCCAGCCCGAGAACGACGAATACTGCGCGTTCTGGCCTTTGGCGAGCTGGTGCACGGTATTGTCGAAGCCGATGTACTGGCCGTTCGCGTCGCTGAAGATGCTGGGCGCCCACAGCGCGTGATAGAGCGCCGTGTAGAACTTCTTCTTCGCGTCCAGCGTCCCGCCTGCCACGCGGATCGCGTTGAGGCGCTCGTTCCAGATTCTGTCTGCCTGCGTGCGCACGCCCTCGAAGTCCCAGCCGCGATTTTCCGCGTCGAGGTTGGCCTTTGCATTGGCGGCGCTGACGTACGAAATGCCGATCTTCATCCTGACCGCCTGGCCGGGACGGAAGCCGAGCTGCGCCACGCCGTGCGAGATCGACGCCGACGTGAACGCCTGGTCGAACGCGGCATAGAAGTAGACGGGTACCGGCACCGAGTTGCCGCAGAAGCCGCCGCCGATCGTGCTGCCCGAGATGGCGCTGTCGGAAACCTGCGTAATCGCGCCGGTGGTCGAGGTCTTCGTATTGGTGCGCGTCGCGTCGAGTACCAGCAGCGCGGGTTTGCCGGCCGGGTAGGTGAACCTGCCGAAGCCGGTGCGCAGGGTGGCGGTCAGTTCCACCTTGATCTGCGAATCGAGCGCGACCGAGTAGTAGCCGGGCCGGGCCGTTTCATTCGCATGGCTGAAGGTCGGAACGAGCTGGGCCGCGTCGGTGGTCGGCATGACCGGGAATTCGCCGTTGTTGCCGCTGCAGCCGGCGCCCGGCATGTGCGTGACGCTGAAACCCTGGATCGAATGGAGGTCGTAGTAATAGCCGGCCGGCGAGTTCGGTTCCTTGCTGTCGTTCGGCGCCGGCGTGGTGTTGGTGTCGGGCGCCCATTGCACCATGCCCGACGGCAGCCCGGCGGCCGGCACGACGCTGCCGGCCTGTCCCGCCGGCACCGGGTTCGGCGAATTGCTCGCGAGCGTGCCGATCAGCGGGTCGACATACTGCGTCAACGACAGGCTGCGGTTGTCGTCGAGGTTGGTCGTGTCGGCCGCACCGGCCGACGATTCCGCCGGATGTGCGGCCAGTATCGACGCCGCCGTTCCGTCGCTGCCGTCACCGCCTCCGCACCCGCTCAATGCGCACGCCGCGGCCAGCAACGCCGCGAGCGTCGTGAATCGACTCATGATCGTCCCCTCCAGTCGGAGATGCCTTTTTGCCTTGACGATCCCGACGATCGAATCCCGGGATCGCAGTGGGTTGTTGCTGTCGTGTTGCGTCGTAACACTAGGATTCGTATGAATTCGCTGTCAATCCGAATAACGGATTTGTAATGTTTTTATTAGATTTACTAAACGAGTGGAAACGATGTGCAGGCGGTGGCGCGGTATCGGCGGGTGCAACGGATTCAGCGAGCGCGTGGCGAATGCAGGGTTCTACGACAGGAGGAGCAGCAACGTGCCGATCGGGGCGGCGCACGTGAACGCGACCTCCACCCGAAAGCAGCCTGCAGACGCGAGGTTGGATGTTGCCTGGCAGCGCGACCCGATCGATCGTTACGATCGGCACCTGCGCGCATCGCACGGGAGCGACGCGCGCGAAACCGGCGGCATGCTTCCCGCGCAACGAAAGTCGGGATCGTTTCCGGATGCGTGATTGTGCACGAGGGGCGAGGGCGGTCACGCAATCGGTGGCGCGACGCCCTTCCGCATCCGGTCAGGCGCCCGGCTTCTGCGCCCGCACGCACTGCGCCAGCGCCCGCACACCCGGCTCGATCCGCTCGAGTGGAATCGCGGAGAACCCCATCCGGAAGCAGCGGCGCGCGTCGCCCGTATCGTCCATGAAGAACACGTTCCCCGGCTCGATGAGGATCCCGGCCGCCTGCGCGTCGGTCGCGAGGCGCGTGGCATCGAGCCACGGCGGCCCCTCGACCCAGCACGACGCACCGCCCGTCACACGCACATGACGCGCTTCCGGCAGATGCGCGTCGAGCGCGGCCATCAGCGCCTGCGAGCGCTCGCTGTACGCATGCGCGAGCCTGCGCAGCAGCGCGTCGTGATGACCGAGCGCCAGAAAGGTCGCGAACGCACGCTGGATATACGCGACCGGATGGCGCACCATCAGCCGCCGCAGCGCGCGCAACTCGCGGATCAGCTCGCGCGGCCCGACCACGTAGCCGAGCCGCAGCCCCGGCGCGAACGTCTTCGACAGGCTGCCGACGTAGATCACGCGGTCGGCCGTGTCGAGGCTCTTCAATGCCGGATGCGGCGTGCCGGAGAACGTGTTCTCGCTCTCGTAGTCGTCCTCGATGATCACGAAATCGTGCTGCCGCGCGCAATCGAGCAGCGCGCGGCGGCGTTCGACCGGCATCGTCGCAGTGGTCGGGCACTGGTGGCTCGGCGTCACGTACACGTAGTCGCAGCGCGCCAGCGTATCGGCGAGCGCATCGGGCGCGATCCCGTGGCCGTCGACGGGCAGCGGCAGCAGCCGCGCGTTGCGGTTCTCGAAGATGTTGCGCGCGTCGGGATAGCCGGGATTCTCGAAGCCGACCGTCGTGTGCTTGCCGCACAGCAGGTCCGCGATCAGGTACAGCGCCTGCTGGCAGCCGTTCGTGACGACGATCTCGTCGGGCATCGCGAACACGCCGCGCCGCGGCAGCACGCGCGTGCGGATCTGCTGGATCAGCGATTCGTCGTCGCGCTCGATCAGGTCGGGCGCCCAGTTGCGGATCTCCATCACCGACAGCGCCTTCAGGCAGCATTCGCGCCAGTCGTTGGTCGGAAACAGCGACTGGTCGAATTGCCCGTAGATGAACGGAAATTCGTAGTGCTGCCAGTTCGCGGGCTTCACGATGTTGCGCTGCCTCGACGGCGGATGCGCGATGCGCTTTTCCCACGCAGGGCGGCCCGACGTGTCGTCGTCGCCGTCCGGTTTCTCGCCGGGCTTGGCCGCCGCGAAGCCGGGTACGCCCTCGAGCATCTTCGGGTTCACGAAGTGCCCGCTGCGTTCGCGCGAGATCAGGTAGCCCTCCTCGACGAGCATCTGGTACGCGAGCACGACGGTGTTGCGCGCGACGCCGAGCTGGTCGGCGAGCTCGCGGCTCGACGGCAGCGCGGCATCGGGGGCGAGCTGGCCGTCGAGGATCGCGGCCACGAGCATCCGCCGGATCTGGTCCTGCAGGCTCGACGCCGACGACCGCCGGAACTGCTGGGCCCATAGGGCGGTCGGGGTACGACTCGGCATGCTTCCTCCTGTGATCGGTAC
This sequence comes from Burkholderia sp. ZZQ-2, assembly GCF_050768715.1. Classification (NCBI taxonomy): domain Bacteria; kingdom Pseudomonadati; phylum Pseudomonadota; class Betaproteobacteria; order Burkholderiales; family Burkholderiaceae; genus Burkholderia; species Burkholderia sp. ZZQ-2. The sequence continues at coordinate 11,369 of NZ_LDVA01000341.1, forward strand.
GGGAAACGCGAGGCGGTGCGCGCCGGGGTGCGCGTGGCCCGCGAGAGGCGCGGTTTCGCGAGAATACGCGCGTCGCGCCGCGGATGTGGACTCAATGAAAGGTGTCGTCTGGCACTACTGCGCGCTGACGTGGCAAGACGATACTCAACTCGTCGCCCCTGGACGATCCGGATAACTCCCCGGTACGCGGGCGCGGGAGGGCGTGCGCGCATCGCGGTCGCCCGCATCGTGATGCGAAGGGAGGAGGCCATGCACGTCGTCGTGTTCAGGGATCGCTGCGAGCGCGTGATCCGCATCGTGTTCGACGACACGCGCGCGACGGCGGTCGCGTATCGCGACGACGAGGCGATCGGCGAACTCGGCATCGACGACGGCGGCGACGGTGCCGCGCGATCGCCGTCGCTTGCGCGGCTGTACGTGGAACCCGCCTATCGACGCAGCGGCATCGCGCACACGCTGCTGGCGTGTGCATCGCGCGAATTCGGACGGCCGATCCGCATCGACACCGGCGCGCGCGAGTGGCCCGATTCGCCGGCATGGGAGACGTTGTGCCGCTGCCTCGAATACGAAGGGCTGGTCGTCGTGCGCTAGGGCGCGCCGCGGCACCCGGTAGCGTGGCCACGATCACGCATCACGACAACGGAGACGACATGAGCACGGTCCTGAAGCCGATTCCCGCATCCGACGTGCGGCACGAAGCGTTGCGCATCGACGGGCAGCGCGTGTGGCGCGACGCGGTGATCGAAGTGCGCAACCCGTACGACGGCGCGCTGGTCGGCACCGTGCCGAAGGCGACGCTCGACGACGTGCGGCGCGCGTTCGCGGCCGCGCGCGCATACCGGCCGGCGCTCACGCGCCACGATCGCGCGGCGATCCTGCGCCGCGCGGCCGACATCGTGCGTGCGCGCACGGCGGAGATCGCGGCGCTGATCACGGCCGAGGCCGGGTTGTGCATCAAGGATTCGACGTACGAGGCGGGCCGCGTGGCCGACGTGCTGACGTTCGGCGCCGGCGAAGTGCTGAAGGACGACGGACAGATCTTCTCGTGCGACCTGACCCCGCACGGCAAGAAGCGCCGCGTGTACACGCAGCGCGACCCGCTGCTCGGCGTGATTTCGGCGATCACGCCGTTCAACCACCCGATGAACCAGGTTGCGCACAAGATCGTGCCGTCGATCGCGACCAACAACCGGATCGTCGTGAAGCCGTCCGAGAAGGTGCCGCTGTCGTGCTACCTGTTCGCGGACATCCTGTACGAAGTCGGCCTGCCGCCGCAGATGCTGCAGGTGCTCACCGGCGACCCGCAGGAGATCGCCGACGAGCTGATCACGAACCCGGCGATCGACCTCATCACGTTCACGGGCGGCGTATCGATCGGCAAGTCGATCGCGGCGCGGATGGGCTACCGGCGCGCGGTGCTCGAACTCGGCGGCAACGATCCGATCATCGTGATGGAAGACGCCGATCTCGACGAAGCGAGCACGCTCGCGGTGTCGGGTTCGTACAGGAACTCGGGGCAGCGCTGCACGGCGATCAAGCGGATGCTCGTGCACGAGTCGGTGGCCGATCGCTTCACCGGGCTGGTCGTCGAAAAAACGCGTGCGTGGTCGTACGGCAATCCGGCCGATCCGTCGGTGGACATGGGTACGGTGATCGACGAAGCGGCCGCGAAGTTCTGCGAGCGGCAGGTGAACGACGCGATCGCGCGCGGGGCCCGGCTGCTGGTCGGCAACGTGCGCGACGGCGCGCTGTATTCGCCGACGGTGATCGATCGCGTGACGCCCGACATGCCGCTCGTGAAATACGAAACCTTCGGGCCCGTGTCGCCGATCATGCGTTTCCGCGACATCGACGAAGCGATC
>NZ_LDVA01000342.1:0-42851 GCF_050768715.1 Burkholderia sp. ZZQ-2
AGCTCTGGAAAGGAGGTGATCCAGCCGCACCTTCCGATACGGCTACCTTGTTACGACTTCACCCCAGTCATGAATCCTACCGTGGTGACCGTCCTCCTTGCGGTTAGACTAGCCACTTCTGGTAAAACCCACTCCCATGGTGTGACGGGCGGTGTGTACAAGACCCGGGAACGTATTCACCGCGGCATGCTGATCCGCGATTACTAGCGATTCCAGCTTCATGCACTCGAGTTGCAGAGTGCAATCCGGACTACGATCGGTTTTCTGGGATTAGCTCCCCCTCGCGGGTTGGCAACCCTCTGTTCCGACCATTGTATGACGTGTGAAGCCCTACCCATAAGGGCCATGAGGACTTGACGTCATCCCCACCTTCCTCCGGTTTGTCACCGGCAGTCTCCTTAGAGTGCTCTTGCGTAGCAACTAAGGACAAGGGTTGCGCTCGTTGCGGGACTTAACCCAACATCTCACGACACGAGCTGACGACAGCCATGCAGCACCTGTGCGCCGGTTCTCTTTCGAGCACTCCCACCTCTCAGCAGGATTCCGACCATGTCAAGGGTAGGTAAGGTTTTTCGCGTTGCATCGAATTAATCCACATCATCCACCGCTTGTGCGGGTCCCCGTCAATTCCTTTGAGTTTTAATCTTGCGACCGTACTCCCCAGGCGGTCAACTTCACGCGTTAGCTACGTTACTAAGGAAATGAATCCCCAACAACTAGTTGACATCGTTTAGGGCGTGGACTACCAGGGTATCTAATCCTGTTTGCTCCCCACGCTTTCGTGCATGAGCGTCAGTATTGGCCCAGGGGGCTGCCTTCGCCATCGGTATTCCTCCACATCTCTACGCATTTCACTGCTACACGTGGAATTCTACCCCCCTCTGCCATACTCTAGCCTGCCAGTCACCAATGCAGTTCCCAGGTTGAGCCCGGGGATTTCACATCGGTCTTAGCAAACCGCCTGCGCACGCTTTACGCCCAGTAATTCCGATTAACGCTTGCACCCTACGTATTACCGCGGCTGCTGGCACGTAGTTAGCCGGTGCTTATTCTTCCGGTACCGTCATCCCCCGACTGTATTAGAGCCAAGGATTTCTTTCCGGACAAAAGTGCTTTACAACCCGAAGGCCTTCTTCACACACGCGGCATTGCTGGATCAGGCTTTCGCCCATTGTCCAAAATTCCCCACTGCTGCCTCCCGTAGGAGTCTGGGCCGTGTCTCAGTCCCAGTGTGGCTGGTCGTCCTCTCAGACCAGCTACTGATCGTCGCCTTGGTAGGCCTTTACCCCACCAACTAGCTAATCAGCCATCGGCCAACCCTATAGCGCGAGGCCCGAAGGTCCCCCGCTTTCATCCGTAGATCGTATGCGGTATTAATCCGGCTTTCGCCGGGCTATCCCCCACTACAGGACATGTTCCGATGTATTACTCACCCGTTCGCCACTCGCCACCAGGTGCAAGCACCCGTGCTGCCGTTCGACTTGCATGTGTAAGGCATGCCGCCAGCGTTCAATCTGAGCCAGGATCAAACTCTTCAGTTTAAACCTGTTACTGTTTTCGGTTCGGTTAAGAACCGGTCGCTCACTCAAAGCTGACAGGAATATGAATCACTTCATAAACCTGACTTACTTTAGTGTGAGACTCTTGATACTTTTGCTATCTGATCCGAAGATCAGCTCGCTTCCATCAAGCGCCCACACTTATCGGCTGTTAATTTTTAAAGAGCAATCTGCGAGGAACTTCGCGTTTCTCAGCAGCGCTGCGTTTTCAGCAGCAGAGAAGCGAGATTATTAACCGTTTTTTAAAACTCGTCAACAACTTTTTTAACTACTTCGTTGCGACGACTACGGTTTAATTTCGTATGTACTGGAGTTGCTAAAACCAACTTCAACAGCACCGCTTCCCTTCTTCCCCCGCGCTGCGTTTCCGTTAGCGCGAAAGAGGCGTGATTCTAAGCACCTGCCCCCGTCTCCGCAACCCCTTTCGTGAAATATTTTTGACATGCTATGCCGGGAGTAGCCGAGCCTACCCAGTGGTCATATATAAGCGGCACGGCAAGAGCAGCCCCGGTCGCCCGTGTACCGCCCCGCCGCCGCGAACTCAACCTTCCGTCAGTTACCGCCCCACCATCGCCCTCACCACACCGTCCCGCCGAATCAGTCCGTGATACAGCGCCGCCGCAAAGTGCGCAAGGAACGTCAGGAAGAACAGATAGGCCAGCACGCGATGCGCGACCCTCAGCCAGGCGAACGTCACCGGATCAGCCGACACCAGCGCCGGCAGCTGCACGCCGCCGCCCAACGTCACCGGATACCCGCCCGCCGACAACATCGCCCACCCGATCAGCGGCATCGCGACCATCAGCGCATACAGCACGAGATGCGATCCGTGCGCGGCCACCTTCTGCCACCACGGCAGATCCTCGGGTAACGCCGGCGGCTTCGACAACACCCGCACCACGATCCGCACGCACACCAGCACCAGCACGGCCACACCCAGCGGCTTGTGAATCGCCACCAGAACCTCATGCCGCCCGGAAACGGACGCCACCATCCCCACCCCGATGAACAGCATCGCGATGATCATCGCGGCCATCACCCAGTGCAGCACCCTCGCGGGCAAACCAAACGTCGCAGAAGTCTTCATCACCGTCCCTCCGAACTCAACCTGGCCACACCCGCCACACCGGCCTCTTCACTCGTCCTGCGCAGATACGAATCCGCATAAGCAGCCGAGCGCGCCGCCAGCAACGGATCCCCCGACACCTGGATCCCCTGCGGCAGCACCGTCGGGTCGTAATTCACATCCCGGCACGGCCCGCTGTCCTGCGCCTCCACGCGGTCGAGCACGAGCGTGCCCGCGTCGATCGTCGTGCGCTGCGCGGGCCAGACCTTCGTGGCGTCGTCCACCGGATCGCCGGGCTCCGCCAGCGTGACCAGCAGCTTCCACTTCTGCGCACCCGCCGCGATGCGCTGCGTCACGTCCTGCTGCAACACGTTCGGGTCCGCCGCCGTCGCGACGTCGCCGGCGCCGGCCGTCTGCTCCGGCACGACGCGCCACCGCACCGCCTGGCGCTTGCCGGCCGCGTCGACGAAGTAGAACGCGTTCAATCCGTAATAGCTTTCGGTGACGTAGCTCGCGCTCGGCTTCGCACCCTTCACCCATTGCAGGAACGCGCCCGCCTCCGGGTGCGCGCCGAAAAACGCCTTTACCTTCGCCGGGTCGGGCTTGCCCGTCTTCGGATCGGGCCGGGTCGCCATCAATTGCGCGTAGAACGCCTGCGGCGTCGCCACCGGAAACACGGGCATCGCGTTCATCCCGGTTCGCCATTGCTCGCCATCGGGCGCGGTGAGCTTCAGCGCGAGGCTGCGGATCGGCACGCTGCTGTCGGGCGCGTACGGGTTCCCGCCCGGCAACGCGAAGCGCCCGACCACCGGCGTGCGCACCGCCTTGAAGAACGGCGCGACCGAATATGCGCTCGCGGCGCCGTTGCCTTCGAAGTAACCGGTCACGCACACGCCCTTCGCGTGATTGCGCCGGAAGCCCGGGTGAATGCCGCCGCCGGCCGTCTGCAATGCGTCGACGATCCGGTGCGGGGTCAGACGCGCCGGCGCGAGCCATCCGCCGACATACCCGAACGCCACGGCCACGCCGGCCACCGCGCCGCCGATCGCGGCCCAGCGCCACCACCCGCGCCCGGGCTCGCGCTGCGGCGAAGAAGAGGAAGAAGATCGCTCCATGAATGTGCTCCCGACCATCAGGTCATTGTCGAACCCGCGTAGGACGCCACCCGCGCCGCTTTATTCCACGAAAATTTTTTTCCTATGCTGGTGGAATACGCGGCGCCCACCGGCGTCCTACGCTGCATCCCGACCCATTCGGCAACCGGCCCGGCCATGCCCTCTACCGCCCTCGACGACGATGTACTGCGCGAACTCATCCCCAGGCTGCGACGCTTCGCGCTCTGGCTCGCGCGCGACGTCCACGCGGCCGACGATCTCGTCCAGTCGACGCTCGAGCGCGCACTGTCGCGCTGGACGAGCCGCCGCGACGACGCGTCGCTGCGCAGCTGGCTCTTCACGATCCTGTACCGGCAGTTTCTCGACGGCAAACGCAGCGCGAAGCGCTACGCGTGGCTGCTCGGGCGCATCCGCGACGACGACGAAGCGCACTGGCCGTCCGCCGAACGCGAATTCGCGGCGCGCGCGACGCTCGAAGCGTTCGGCCGGCTCTCCGACGAACAGCGCAGCCTGCTGCTGCTCGTCGCGGTCGAGGGCTTCACCTATCAGGAAGTCGCCGACCTGCTCGAGGTGCCGATCGGCACCGTGATGTCGCGGCTCTCCCGCGCGCGCCAGGCGCTGCGCCAGCTCAGCGACGGCGAGCTTCCTGCTCCTTCTTTGCGATTGATGAAGAAATGAACACGCCTCCGAACGAACACGACCTCCAGGCCTACGTCGACGGCCAGCTCGACGACGATGCGCGCGCCGCGGTCGAGCGTTATCTCGCGCTGCATCCGGCGCGCGCGGAACAGGTGAAGCAATGGCAGCAGGATGCGCAGCGGTTGCGGGCCGCGCTGGAAAGCGTGCGGATGCCGGCGGATAACCTTGCGCTGGATCCTGCCGCCATTCGCGGCAGGCAGGCGGAGCGCACACGGATGCGGTTCGCGATCGCGGCTTCGTTCGTATTCTGCGTCGGGCTGGGGACATTCGGCGGATGGCAGGCGCGCGGATGGAACGCGGCGCCGCCCATCGCACCGATGAGCGATGCAGTCGAGGCTTACCGGATGATGGTGGTCGATCAGACGGCGAAGGTGGATTACCGGCCGACCGGTGCGGGCGATTTGCAGGGGTGGCTCACCCGGCGCGTCGGGGCATCGGCGCGGCTGCCGGATCTGAGCGCTGCGGGGTTCAGGCCGGTCGGTGGGCGGTTGTTCACGACGGACAGCGGGGCCACGGCTGCGATGGTGCTCTATGAAGACGAGGCCGGGCGGACGCTGAGCTTCTATCTGCGGCCGGCAGAATCGAAACATCGCCTGCTGCCGGCCGGGCAACGTGTGGATGGCGCGTTGCTCGCGCGGTACGGGTCGGTGAACGGGCTCAACTATGCGGTGGTCGGGCCGGCCGGGAGCCTCGCGGAGAAAGCGGTCGTGCAGGCGCTCGATCGGCAGACTTGAAGTAGCAGGATGCGCGCCCGGTTGGCGGTTGGGGGCGGCCGCCAGCGCGTTTTGTGTTTTGTGGCGCGGCCCCGCGGGCTTGAACGGGCGCACGCTCACCGCTCGCTTGCACAGTGTTTCGACTGACTTTCCCTGGCTGTTATTCACATCGAAGCCGCTCCGGTGCCCTCACCTTTGGGAATCACAGGGTTTCGAGTCGCTGCGGAGCAGGATGTCCACATCGATCACGGGTAAGCGATCCGGCTTCCAAGGAAGGCTACGATCCTGTCCGTCCAGGTAGAGTCGCCACCGAGACCTGGCTGCCGGCAAGCATCTTGTTCGCTCGACGTACGAACACCCAGTGCCAAACCCAGAGGAAAACTGCAACGCCACCGGCGATGGAGCCAAGGGTATCGGGTATCAACGAAACAACCTGCGCAAGACACCACCCGATGCCACTGATCCGGCCGAACGAGCGCAGACCCGACAGCGCCGGATTGATACGAGACTCCGCTTCCAGGGACTTCGCAACGTTGGAAATAATGAAGAAATCCTCGATGAAGTTGTACGGCAAGAGGAACATGAGCCAGACGCTGTCGGGTTTGGCCGCACGCGATCCTTGGTTGACCGATTTCAGGGTAGTCCTCAGGTCGCTCGCGTAGGCATAGACCAGAGCCAGGAAAACCGTGATGACGACGATGCCGCCGATTGTCCCAAGCCTCTCCATTTCGCCGAGAACGCCACCGTCTTCTGAAGGATGGATAAGGGGATAGGCGAGCCCAAAGGCAATGGGGAGGCTCAGCATGGCTTTGAGAATGATCCGCGCAGTTGCGCTCATGTGTATCCGATGGATAGGTGCGTTGTCACCGGCAGCATAGCGAACGATCATCCTCGCCGTGCGACTTTGTCCTGGTATATGCCGCCTTCTCTCGCGACGCCAGTCGAGTCGGTGTCTGAACCGCACCGGGAATCGTGGAGGCCGGTCAGCTTGATCGTGGTGACGCTACATGCTGATATCGTTCGGTTCGCTCACCTTGGGTCTGCACAGCGTTTCGAGTTGCGTGGATGCGTGATATCCACAACCCGGGAGGTGACGCAAACATCCTCACCACATTCGCGTACCCTCACCCGTTGAATGCACAGGATTTCGAGTGTCCTGGCTGCTCGATATCCACATGGCACTCGATCACGGCGGATCGCGCGAACATTCTCCCCATCACCTGCTCCATTCCGGAAAAACCCTGTCCAACAAGGCATTCGGGCTGATTCACACGGTCGAGTGCATGGCGCTCACCTGTCCGAGGCACAGCGATTCGACTGGTTGAGCGTGAAGGTTGTCCACATGCGGCACGTCGGCAAGCGCACGAACGTGATGCTCTTTCCCCCGCGCTCGCATCGTGGAGCCGGCATTTCTGCACTCAGTCGCGGGCTCACGTATCCGGATCGGCTTGTCACGGTCAGAATTCGCCGGGATCCGCCCTCCGCTTGCGATCCGAGCGCATGCTCACCTATTGCTCGCACAGCATTTCACGTCATTTGCGCCGCGGTTACCCACATACGAAGGCTGACCACCTTCACCGCCGCCCAGGTCACTTGGTCAGATGAACCTTGAGAATCTCGCCGGTCTCCGGGGAGATGACGTATCCCATCGACGTTCCGAGCGGACTCGCATTGCCGAGCCCGCGCATGCCGGGAGGCATCTTCGCCAGAAACGTCACGCCGATGACGTGGTCGTCCGGTTTCGGATCGACTGTCGCGGCACTTTCGTCCGTGATCCAGATCTCGAAGTTGCGCGGATCCTGCCCGGTTTGCGCGAAGTCGTCATAGGCGGCCTTCAGGCCGAGCAGCGTCGCGGTATTGAGCCGGACGGAACATCGATCGACCTCGCCGAAATTCAGCTTGCTCATGGCGTTCTCCGGATATCACGGGTTCGGGCTCGCCTGCGGCGCTTGCCGCGGCTCGAGGAAATACTGCGATTCGTCGGGAATGACGCCGTTCACGTAACGCCGGTCTTCCCATAACAATCGCCAGCACGTCGGGATGAACAATCCCGGGAATTCGTCCGTCAGGTGCGGCGCACGCGTGCCCCGAGTGAAGTAATTGAAGCAACCTCCATTACGCAAACCGGGCATGACGATCGGCACGAGGCCCGGCCGCCTCGACCATTTGACGACGACAGGCTCCCAGATGCCGTCGCAAGGCACTTTCCGGCCGGTCCAGATGACCGGGCCCACCGCTTCTGGAACCGCGGGCAGCTCCTCCGGAAACACCGGGTACGAAAGCGTGTGGAAGTTGCGCTCATGGGCATCCGGGGACAACAGCTGTCTTGCCGAGCGCAGACGCGCGAGGTTGCCGATTCGATCGTCCGAATCGAACGGCGCATACTCCATCTGGTATTCCGATGCGTGCAGCAGTCGGGCCAGCGCGTCGATCTTCGGCGGGTATGGGGCAATCTGCCCACCGCGATCCCAGTAATCGGGATTAGGGTAGAAATACGCGTCCAGAAGGCGGTATTGCCGGTACACGTGCTTGAACGGCCCACCGCTCCGCCAGCCAATCCGGTTCCCTCGAGCCAGCTCGGTCAGCCCTCGATCGTAAGCCGCGAGAATGTCGGCGATGATCGGAAAGTGCTTGTCATGAATGCCATCCGGATCGTCATCGGGCCACGTGTTCACTGCATGCTCGTACGCGTTCGCGAAGCGCTCGAATGCCTCGCGCTTGCGCGTCCAGAGCGACAGGCTCGTCAGGCGTTGCAGCAGCCAGAAAATCTTGCGCCGGGTAGCGTCGTCCGTCATGTCGTACTGCTCGATCGCAAACGGCGCCGGTTGCCTGCCCGTCATGCCCTCTCCTTTGCGTTCACGCCGGCGCAGCGTCATCGCCCAGGCCGCTGCGTTTCAACACCTCCCGCAGGCACACCGGACACACATACTCACCGGCGTCCCGCAGCCGCACGAACATGGCCGGGTCGTCGATCCGGAACGTCGAATCGACGATGTCGATATCCGGCCCGAGCACCTTGCGCAAAAAGGCTTCGTCGAACCAATACTTGGGCTCGTGCTTCACACGGGCATCGATCACCCGCACGACGTGACAATCACGGATTACATCGATCGTGAGAATCGCCGTTTCGATATCCGGCGACGACCGCGTCGGCCGGATCAGCCCGTGAAGTTCGCATCGCGCGAAATCGCTCGGCCACTTTGCATTCGCCGCGACGACGGACGTATCGAACGCCTGCTCTTTCGTCGTCGGTTGATGAGGCACCTCGCCGGAACGCACGAGCAGTTCGTCCAGACACGCCAGACAGACATAGGCGCGCAAGCGCTCCAATGCCGCGATCTTCGGAAATGCCCTCACGTGCGCGACCCGATCGACGAAGATCGCATCGACCTCGTGCTCGTCGAGCTCCGCGCGCAACATCCACATCTCCCGGCTGTATCTCGGCCGGTCGAGCGAGACCTTCACGAGTTCGCCGGGCACACACTGTGCGCGCAGCCTGATGCGTGCGTCCACACCCTTCGACGTTGTCGCCGTGGAAGCGCGTCCGTGTCGATGGCAAACGATCGGTCCCATTACTCACTCCAGTTGCGAGCGCCGCTTGCGTCGCCCTGTTCTTTCTTCGGTTTCGTCGCACCGTGGAAGACATCGAGCGATCGCACACCGCATTCATCGCGTTTCGATGACGCACTGTCTCGGCCCGCGCCAGGCGATCGCACATTCCCCGCGACGGGATTGCCGAGCGAAGCCCAATCGTGCCAGCCCATCGGCGACGGCGACCACCTCGGTCACGACAACCGCAACACGGCCGGCAATCTCCGTCACCAGCATTTCGTCGACAGGTGCCTTCATCGATCGCTTTGTCCTTCGTCGTTCGTCGCGCGCCAGTCAATCCACTCGACCGCGAGCGCGAGGAGTTCCGGCAAATTGCCCGGGCCGCCGTAGCCGGCGAATTCAGCGCTGGTCGCGCGCACGGATATCCAGTCCGACTCGTCGCGCTCGATCGACAGATCGATCACCTTGCCGGACGTCGCGCCGTCGAGCTTTACCTTCCATCCCGGATTGTCCAGCGTGACGACCTCGATGCCGTGCGCGTGTTCCCAGACGCCATCGCAACGCGATTCGTACCAGCGCTGCAGCGCAGTCAAAGAATCAATCATGTGCCTGTGCCTCTCGTCATCCGGTTCACACCGTTGCGAGCCATCCGACGATGTCTTCGATGTCTTGGCGAGACAGCTTTCCGACGCGATCGACAAACACCCCGTAGCCGAGATCGAACTTCACGTTGAATCGCTCGCCTTTGTAGCGGCAGCACAGGACGTCGGCTTCCGGGATCGACACGCGTTGCTCGAACACGATGTCGCCCGGATGTTGCTGCATTCGATGTACGACTGTGTCGATGTCGAGCGTGTCGAGCCTGGACAACGAAGAATCGGTCATGTGTCGTGAGCCTGTCCGCCGGGTCTTTGCATCCTCGATGCCGGCGATTCTACAGACATGACGGTTCGCACATCACCCACGCGCTTCACAGCTTCCCGATTCGTTCTTCTGTTCGCCGCACGCAGTGCATATCCCGGGCGGATCACAGTCGACGGACTGTGCTTATCCAAAGGTGTTAACAGGGTTCGTATATATACGTAGTGATAGTTAACAAGCGCTGTGCCTCACAGTGGATAACCTCCGTAACGCACTGAATTTTCAGCGCGAAGCGGGATGCATAACCATGGGTGTCGCACGTGAACAGCTCCGCGCAGCACAGAACAACTTTTCGTCGATTCACAGACTCGCCGACATATCCTCAATCGTTCCACTGTGAATCCAGAGGCTTGCCGGACGGTTATCCAGAGGGCAATGTGGATAACATCACCGCGCATCGACACGTTTTGCTGTGATGCGAAGCGGTGAAGGCGACGTGCCCGGCATCGCCAGGCACCGTCGATCGTTTGCCCCCGCACGCGCCGATTCAAAAAATTTTCACGAAAGGGCTTGTGCTCCTCAAAAACCCTCTCTATAATTCGCGGCTTCTTAGGCTCGTAGCTCAGTTGGTTAGAGCACCACCTTGACATGGTGGGGGTCGTTGGTTCGAATCCAATCGAGCCTACCAACGAACAAAATGAAGGGGTCCGGCAGCGCAAATTGCCTACAGGCAACGCGGCTCGCCAAACATACAAACGCCACGCGGCAACCTCGCGTGGCGTTTTTCTTTTTCCGGCCGAAACAACGCGAAACGACGCATATCGCCCCGATGCGTTGCGCGATCCACGGCATCGCATCTCCACCGACATCCTGGCCCGTGACGCTACGACCTGCGCTGCACGGCGGGTAGAATCGTGTGCGACCGAAGCGGCTGCTCCGTTCGATTTTCACCGCACCCGACCACATCAAAACAACAACGCGCGACCCGCGCGACTGAGAGCACCCGACCATGTCCGACGTCACGACCGCCGCATCGCTAGCGAGCAACGACGAAATCGCCGCTTATGTCGGCAAGAAGGCTGCCTGGTTCGAGCGGAAATGGACGATCGCCGCGTCGCGCAAGAACCGGCAGTCGTGGAACTGGGCAGCCTGTTTCCTGGGCCCGGTCTGGATGGCGTATCGATGCATGTACTGGCAGGCCGCGGCTGTCCTCGGCGCGTCGCTCGCGATCACGCTGGTCGAGCTGCTGTTCTTCCCGACATACTTCGAATCGAGCACGCTCGACCCGGTCACGATCGGGATCGCGGTTTCGCTCGGCTGGTACGGGAACGGCCTCTACAAGGCGCACGTCGAGCGCCGGATCGACAAGCTGCGCCCGAACGCGACGTCGCGCGAATCGTTTCTCGCGTTGCTGGAAGCGCAGGGCGGCACGAACTGGCTCGCGGCGACCGGTTTCGCGATCGCGACGCCGTTGCTCGGCTTCCTGATGATCGTGATCCGCAACGTCGTGGTCGGCACGTATTGATCGCACGAGTACGAGCGCGAGCACGAACCGGCGGCCGGTAAAGCAGGGCGGCAGGACGGTGAACAGCGCGCATCGCGGCCGTGCTTGCGCACGGCACCCGACGCGCAATCCCGCCGCCCTCAATGCAGGTGCTTCAACTTGTCAGGATTGCGCACGACATAGATCGCGACGATCTTTCCGTCCTCGATCTCGAGCGCCGTGGTCTGCAGCTCGCCATCGGATTCCAGCGTGACGAAACCCGGCAGCCCGTTGACGAACCCGGCACGCACGAGCTTCGATGCATGTGTCGCAAACAGCTCGGCCAGATACTCGTGCACCTTCATCACGCGTTCGAAGCCGAACACCGGCTTGCCCGCCGCCGAGCGCTTGCCGCCACCGTCCGAATGCAGGCTCACGTCCTCGGCGAGCATCGCGCCGAGCGTGCGCATGTCGCCGCTGCGTGACGCGGCAAAAAACGCTTCCGCCAATTCGATCCCGCGCTGTTTCTCGACATGAAAGCGCGGCCGCGCCTCGCGCACATGCGTGCGGGCCCGCGCGGCGAGCTGCCGGCACGCGGCCGGGTCGCGCTGGATCGTCGTGGCCACTTCGTCGAACTCGAGGCCGAACACGTCGTGCAGCAGGAACGCCGCGCGTTCGAGCGGCGAGAGCCGTTCGAGCGCGAGCAGCAGCGGCAGCGTGACGTCTTCCTGTTCGTCTTCCTCGACGACCGGCTCGGGCAGCCACGGGCCGATATAGGTCTCGCGCTGGTGCCGTGCGGACTTCAGCTGGTCGAGGCACATGCGCATCACCATGCGGCGCAGGAACGCCTCGGGCACGCGCACCTCGGTACGGTCGACGTCCATCCAGCGGATGAACGCTTCCTGCACCATGTCCTCGGCATCCGCGACGGAACCGAGCATCCGGTACGCAACGCGGATCAGCGTGCGACGCAGCGGGTCGAAGCTCGCCGCCGCGTCGGCCTGTGCTTCGGCGCTGCCCCTGGCCGGGTCGAGGGTCGCCATCAGGCCACCATCTTCGCGGCGGCGGCCTTCGCGTCGGCCGGGTCGATCCACAGCCCGAAGCCGACGGCGAGCCGGTTCCAGCCGTTGATCACGTTGATCATCAGCGTGAGCTTCACCTGTTCCTCCTGGCTGAAGTGGTCGTTCAGCGCCGCGTAGGCTGCTTCGTGTGCGGCGTGGCCCTCCGACAGCCGCGTGAGCGCTTCGGTCCAGCCGAGCGCCGCGCGTTCGCGGTCGGTGTAGCAGGGCGCTTCGCGCCACGCGGCAAGCAGATAGATGCGCTGCTCGGTCTCGCCTTGCTCGCGCGCCTCGGCCGTGTGCATGTTAATGCAGTTCGCGCACGCGTTGATCTGCGATGCGCGGATCTTGACGAGCTCGATCAGCGTCGGCTCGAGGCTCCCGGCAGCGGCGACCGATACGGTCATCCAGTTCTTCATCAGTGCGGGGGCGGCGGCAAACGGATTGAGTTTCGCAGTCATGGTCCTTCTCCTTTCGTGTGGGTTCCGGTGACATGACGAGCGAGCCCCCCGCGTGTGTGACATCGGCGAAAAATTTTTTCGAAGCGCGTTTGGCCGCGGACCCGGACGAAGGGCGGGGCGGTTCATCGTCGTGCCGGTCGCGGCGCACGCACACGTTCGTCAGACAAATCCGGGCATCTCGGGGCATTCACTCACGATCGCTGCGCGGATGTCATGGGGCGTCAGCAGCCCGCCTGCGCGGACCAGCGCGTCGCGCACGGCGTTTACGCCCGAACCGGCAGGCCTGCCCGGCGTGTCACGCGTGCGACACGCGCGCAGCCAACACTTTCATTTCTCTTTCGTTCGCGTTTCACTGGCATCCCGATTCGCAGCATTCACATTTCTGGACCATACTGTTCTGCACGGGCAGATGAAGTGACGCCGCATTCGCGGCCCGGCGCGCGCGCCGGCTGCCCGTCGACGCAGCAGCAGGTTGCACGTCAGCCGCGCGCATCATGCGCAAGGCTTTCCCTTTTCCGGCAACGCAACGCAGCGAATCGCGACGTGGACGGTAAACCGATGAGCCTCCTTGCATCACAGCTTCAGCGCCGTTACCAGGACGTGCGCACCCATAGCGTCGCGTTGACCGCGACGCTGTCCGCCGAAGACCAGGCCGTGCAGTCGATGCCCGACGCGAGTCCGACGAAATGGCATCTCGCGCATACGACCTGGTTCTTCGAAACCGTCGTGCTGATGCGCCGCGTGCCCGGCTACGCGCCGTTCGACGACGCATTCCAGTTCCTCTTCAATTCCTATTACGAAGCGCTCGGCCCGCGCCATCCGCGGCCGCAGCGCGGGCTGCTCACGCGCCCGTCGCTCGACGAGGTGCATGCGTACCGGCAATACGTCGACGACGCGATGCTGCGCGCGCTCGCCGGTGCCGATGCGGCGCTGCTCGATACGATCGCGCCCGAGATCGTGCTCGGCCTGCATCACGAGCAGCAGCACCAGGAACTGATCGTCACCGACATGCTGCACGCGTTCTCGTGCAACCCGCTGAAGCCGGCGTTCCGGCCGCGCAACGGGGCGGACGCGGACGCGATGGCCGCGGGCGATGCGGGCGCGCTGCACTGGCTTCACCAGCCGGGCGGGCTCGTCGAGATCGGCCACGACGGCGATGCGTTCTCGTTCGACAACGAACGGCCGCGTCATACGGCGCTCGTGCGGCCGTACGAGATCGCGAACCGCCTCGTGACGAACGCGGAGTTCGCGGCGTTCGTCGCCGACGGCGGCTACACCCGCCCCGAGTTCTGGCTGTCCGACGGCTGGGCCACGGTGCAGCGGGAAGGGTGGCAAGGGCCCGCGTACTGGCTGCCCGACGACGACGATGCGGCCGCCACGCGCGTCCGTCGCACGTTCGGCCTGCACGGCATCGAACCGCTCGCGCCCGACGCACCGGTGTGCCACGTGAGCTTCTACGAAGCGGCCGCGTACGCGGAATGGGCCGGCGCCCGCCTGCCGACCGAATTCGAATGGGAAGCCGCGTTCCCCGCCGAAGGCATCCGGCAGATGCTCGGGCACGTGTGGCAATGGACGCGTTCGTCCTACGAGCCGTACCCGGGCTTTCGGCCGCTCGCGGGCGTCGCGGCCGAATACAACGGCAAGTTCATGGTCGGCCAGCAGGTCCTGCGCGGCAGCAGCATCGCGACGCCGCCCGGGCACGAACGGCCGACGTACCGCAATTTCTTTCCGCCGGCCGCGCGCTGGCAATTCACGGGGGTGCGACTTGCGCGAGACGTCTGACCAGACGGCCACGAGCGGTGGCCAGCAACCCGCCCGCGATTCGCGGCCGAGCGCGTTCGAGCGCGACCTGATCGACGGACTGTCGCGCACGCCGCGCAGCATTCCGCCGAAATACTTCTACGATACGGCCGGCTCCGCGCTGTTCGATCGCATCTGCGAACTGCCGGAGTATTACCCGACCCGTACCGAGCTCGGCATCCTGCGCGATCGCGCGGCCGAGATCGTGCGGCGCGTCGGCCCGCATGCGGAACTCGTCGAATTCGGCGCCGGCTCGCTCGAGAAGATCCGCGTGCTGCTCGACGCGTTCGCGGGCAACTATGCGAACGCGCCGGCGCGCTACGTGCCGGTCGACATCTCGGCGGACTACCTGCATGGCGCGGCCGCGCGGCTGCGGTCGGCCTATCCGTGGCTCGACGTCGCGCCGATCGCCGCCGACTACACGAAGGCCGAGCAACTGGCCGCGCTGACCGCGACACCGGCGCGGCGCATCGGTTTCTTTCCGGGCTCGACGATCGGCAATTTCTCGCGGGACGAAGCCGACGCATTCCTGCGCGATGCCGCACGGCTGCTGCGCGGCGGCGGCCTGCTGGTCGGCGCCGATCTCGTGAAGGACGCGCGCACGCTGCACGACGCGTACAACGATGCGCAGGGCGTCACCGCGCAGTTCAACCTGAACCTGCTGGTGCGCGCGAACGCGGAGCTCGGCGCGGATTTCGACGTCGACGCGTTCTCGCATTGCGCGTTCTACGACAGCGAGCGGCAGCGCATCGAGATGCATCTCGTCAGCGATGTCGCGCAGACGGTGCACGTGCGCGGCCACACGTTCCGCTTCGAAGCCGGCGAGCGCATCCATACGGAGAATTCGCACAAGTTCACGATCGACGGCTTCCATGCGATCGCGCGCCGCGCGGGATTCGCGCCCGATACCGTGTGGACCGACGCGGACAACCTGTTCAGCGTGCACTGGCTGCGCAGCGTCGACGATATCCGCGCGTAACGCCTGCTGTTGCGAACCGCTCGCGCCGCGCGGTGCGGGCGGTTCGCGTCCCGCGCACGCCGGCGAGCTCGATCGAATCGCCCGGTTTCGTGCCGAAACGCCCTTTTTACCGGCCCGATGCATTGCCGCAACGGTGTTTCGAGTACGGCCTCTCCCTTGTCCCGCAAGGCTTTGCAGGCATCCGTAAACGTCCGTTACCTGTCTCGCATACCCGTTTCACCTGTGTCTGTGTCCGGTGCCTAGACTCCGAACCGTATTCACATGACGCACGACACGTGCAGGGAGTCGCGAGATGAGCAAGAAACTTATTCTCGGTGCAGTTCTCGGTGTAGCGGCGCTGGCAGCCTCGGGCGTCGCGTCGGCCCACGTCGACCTGTCGGTCGGCATCGGCGTGCCGGGCGTCTACGCGGCGCCGGCACCGGTCTACGTCGCGCCGCCGCCGCCTGTCATGTACGCGCCGGTCGGCTACCGCGATGACGGCTGGCGTGGCGATGGCTGGCGTCGGCGCGAATGGCGCGAACACGAATGGCGCCGCCGTGAATGGCGCGAGCACGAGTGGCGCGACCATGGCGGCTGGCGCGGCGGCCGCTGGGACTAAGCGGCCCGGCTGATCACCACGAGAGGAGAGTGACAACATGATGCCCATTCGTCACATCAGGCTGTGTGCCGCCGCCGCTGTCGTGGCGCTCGCAACGATCGGCAGCGCGCATGCGGCGGGCTGCATGAAGGGTGCGGTGGTCGGCGGGGTCGCCGGCCACTACGCGGGGCACCACGCGGTCGTCGGTGCGGTCGGCGGCTGTATCGTCGGCCACCACATGGCGAAGAAGCAGGCGCAGGAGCAGGCCGCGCAGCACAAGGCCGCCGCGCAGGGCATGCAGCCCACGCAGTAAGCACTTCACCACCGGGGCGGCGCCCACGCGCCGCCACCGCCTGCTTCGTTCCCCGTTCATGCAACACCCGGATTGATCCGACGAATGTGCACCGCGCGCACCGTTACGATCATTTACAACGTCGTGTGGCGCAAATTTGGCGCGTTCATAGAATGCAGTCACACGAACGCGCTCCAGGGAGCACAAGATGAAACAGCAACGATATCTGTCCGTATTGACGGCCGCGCTGCTCGCGCTCGGCTCGGTGTCCGCCTACGCGGCGGCCGGCGGCAATGGCGGTGGCAACGGTGGCGGTCATGGCGCAGGCGGCTCGGGCGGCAACGCGGGCGGCATGTCCGGCGGCCACATGAGCGGCCAGGCGCTGAGCAACTCGAACGGCATGCACGCGGGGGACCGCGACAAGGGCCTGTCGCGCGCAGCCGACCGCTCGGATACGATCGCCGATCGCGCCGGCGTGCAGCCGGGTCATGGTCACACGCATGGGCATGCGCATGGCCATGCCACGCATGCGTCGACATCCACGCATCGTTCGCATCACAACGCATTCGGCCGCACGCTGTAAGCGCGGCGCACGCATGCGGGAGAAGGGCGCTTCGGCGCCCTTTTTTCATCGAGGCAACGCATCGCCGCCGTCGCGCGGAAACGTCGTGCCGACCCGATTTGCAACCAGCCGTAACCGCGTCGTACTCGCGCAGGAACACGGATCGCCTTCACGCGGATGACGGAAGAGAAACCGGCGCGTGAAGAGGGCGCCGAGAGGGTGTCCGGCACGCTCACCAACGCAGAAAAAAGGGCGGCTCATCGCCGCCCTTCGTATCACCGCCCGGCGCCTGCCAGCGGCACCGCAGGTTCGAACAACGCATCGGCCAGCCTGACGCGCACGAAGCGCGCCGCGCCGTCGCCGTCCACCAGTGCACGGAAATGCGCTTCGCCGCACGCGAGCTTCGCACGCTCGTGCTCGCTCGGCACATGGCCGTCCGTATTCGGCGTATCGACGACGAAGTACAGCCGCTCGCCGCCGTCCTGCTCCGCGAGCACGGCCCAGTCCGGGTGATAGCTGCCGAGCGGTGTCTGCACGCGGAACCACGCGGGCAGCTTCGCGTACAGCTTCACGCCGTCGTGTGCCTCGAGCGCATCGGCGAACGCGCGCTCCGCGTCCGTCTCGCACACGACCGCTTCGTGGATCGACTTCTGCGCGTCGGGCCGCAGGTTGCGCAGGTAACCCGTCAGCGCCTCGCTTTCGAACGATTCGAGCGCATGCACATGGCGCTCGCCGAGCTTGCGATACGCGATGCCCGCGACGAGCGCGAGCCGCTTGCAGCGGTTGATCGCATCGGCCGCGACCGCGATGAACTGCTGCGGATTCACGCGAAAATCGTCGAGCCGGCCGCTGTCGGCCAGGATCGTCGCAAGCGAACGGCGCGTGAGCTGCGTGCGGTCCTGCAGCTCGGTGAGCAGGTCGGGCAGCGGCAGCTCGCCTTCGTCGAGCAGCACCGTGCCGGCGCCGGCCACCTCGATCGCCTCGATGCCGGCCTTGCCGATATCGATCTCGGCCTTGCGCCACTGCAGCCGGGCGCGCGCGATGTCCGGCGCGTCGTGCAGCGCGGCCGCGCAGTCGCGCACGAGCTTCGCGTTGTCGAACTCGACGCGGTACACGGTGCGATGACGGATGCGGTCCCACAACGCGCGGAAATCCTCGCCGAACACGACGGCCTTGCCCGACGCATCGCGCCGCAGCGCGATCGCACGGCGCTCGTCCGCGTTGCGCACGGCAAAACGGCCCGACAGCTTGCGCAGCGTCGCGACGATCGGCGCGCGCAGCATCTCGAACGCCTCGGGCAGCACCAGCGCGCTCTGGCGCAGCGCATCCTTCAGCCGGTCGAGCACCTTGCCCTGCGCATCGACGTAACCCTGCTCGTGCAGATGATTCCACAGCACGCGCGACAGCTCGATGCCGAGCGCATGCGCGGGCGCGTCGCCTTCCTGGACGGGCAGCGCCGCGAACTGGTGTTCCTCGACGATCCCGAAACGGATGCCCGTATCGGCCTCGATTTCCTTCTGCAGGTTCTCCGCGAACGACTCGTAGCGCTCGGTCGCGATCACGGTGAGCGTGTTTACGCCCGGGTCGCGCACGCGTTCGCCGTCCTGGTCGACGGCGAGGCGCAACCCGCGGCCGAGCGTCTGGCGGCGCTCGCGCTCGGTCTGGATGTCGCGCAGCGTGCAGATCTGGAACACGTTCGGGTTGTCCCAGCCTTCCTTCAGCGCCGAGTGCGAGAAGATGAACTTCAGCGGCGTGTCGAACGACAGCAGCGCTTCCTTCTCGCGCATGATCAGGCCGTACGCGCGTTCCGCGTTCTCGCGGGCCGCCGCGCTGCTTTCGCTCGTGTCGGTCCAGCCGCCCTTGCGGTCGATCGAGAAGTAGCCGTTGTGCGCACGCTCGACTTCGAGTGCGACGTCGACGCCGTCGAACAGCGCACGGTAGGCCGGCACGCGCGCCGCGCGCGCATATTCCTCTTCGAAGATCAGCGCGTAGTCGCCCTTCACGGGCACACCGTTCTCGTCGTAGCGGCGATAACGCTCGACCGAATCGACGAAGAACAGCGACAGCACCTTCACGCCGCGCTCCGCGAGGCGCAGTTCCTTGTCGAGATGCTCGCGGATCGTGCGGCGGATCATCTCGCGCTGCACGGCGAGCGTATCGATGTCGCCGAACGCCTCGCCGAGCGACAGGAACGCCTCGCCTTCCGGATGGCGCAGCTCGACGTACTCGGCGCCCTTCACCGCATGCACCTCGCCGATCCGCAGCCCCGCATACAGCGCGCGCCGGGTCAGGCGTTCGAGATCGTCGCCGTCGGTGGCCGTCACGATCTGGCGCTTCACGCCGGCCGCCGTCGCGACGTCGAGCTCGACGCGCGCGCTGATCGCGCCGCGCCGGTTCGACACGCCGACGAGCCGCACATACGGCTTGTTGTGCGCATCCTCGACGATCGCCGACGCGATCTCGATCTGCTTCACGAGCTTGCGTTCGTAAGCGTCGACCGCGTCGAGCCGGTACACCATGTGATGGCGATCGACGTGCGTGGCCGAATAGCGCAGCGTGCAGAGCGGCGCCATCGCGGCGAGCGCTTCGCGCCCGCGCCCCTCGAGCCCGCCGTCGACGCTTTGCGGCTCGTCGACGATCACGATCGGCCGCGTCGCACGGATCAGGTCGATCGGCTTCTCGCCGCCGGTCTTCTCGCTGTCCTTGTAGAGGTTGTTGATTTCCTTCTTGTTGATCGCGGCAACCGTCATCACCATGATCTGGATCGCCGCGCTCGCCGCGAAGTGGCGCACCTGGCCGAGCTTCGCGGAGTCGTACAGGAAGTAGTCGTACGGCACGCCCGCGTACAGCGCGCGGAAGTGATCCTCGGTGATGGAAAGCGTCTTGTGCACGCCTTCCTTGATCGCGATCGACGGCACGACGATCACGAACTTCGTGAAGCCGTAGCGGCGGTTGAGCTCGAAGATCGTGCGCAGGTACACGTAGGTCTTGCCGGTGCCGGTCTCCATCTCGACGGTGAAGTCGCGCGAGCCGGGCAGGCCGGACGGCGGCAGCCCGCCGCGCAGCTGCACGTCGGCGAGATTGCGCGCGAGCGCGTCGTCGGTCAGCGACAGCCGGTTGCCGACGCCCTGTTCCGACACCGCGAAGCCGAGCGAGCCTTGCGCGGCGGCCGTCGTGCCGGGCGCGGCGTTCGCGAGCACGCTGAAGTCGCCGCGATACGATTCCTGGCCGCGAAACAGGTCGCAGACGGCGTCGATCGCCTCGCGCTGGTAGTCGAGATCCGCTTCGAAATGCAGCCGCATCACAGGCTCCGCACGCGCTTCACGCCGTGCTGTTCGAGCAGCGCGGCGAGATTGAGCTTCGCAACGTCGTCGACGAAGCCGTTGTCGCGGAACAGGCACGTGACGTCGTGCGTCGTGCCGGTCGCGTCGAGCAGGTCGACGATGCCGTCGGCGAGCGGGCCCGCGTCGTCGCGCGTGATGCGCGCATCGAAGCACGCGACGATCGCGCGGCCGATCAGGTGCACGGTCTTGCCCGCCACCTGGTGATGCTCGACCGGCGTGCACAGGTCGAGGCCAAGCTTCAGCGTCAGTTCGGCGAGCAGGTCGTCTTCGGTGCGGCCGGTCTTCACGTGCTCGACGGATGCGAAGAGCGCGTGATCGAAGTCGTCGCGGCGCGGATCCCACTCGATCACGTTGGTCGTGTCGAGCCGGTACACGCGGAAACCGAGGTCGCCATAGCTTTCCGGGTAATCGCGCGCGACCTGCTGCGCGGCGCGGCGCAGGCGTTCCTTGGTGATTTCGGCGAGCGTCAGCGGCTTTTTCAGCTTCGCGCAGAAATCGGCGGCCGCCAGCTGCGTCTTGTCGCGGCGGTCGAGCGCCTCGGGCAACTGCACGAGGATGTAACGGCGCGCGCCGCCGTCGGTCGCGTTCACCTGCATCACCGCGTGGCCGGTCGAGCCGGAGCCCGCGAAGCAGTCGAGCACGATGTCGTCGCCGCGCGTGCACCAGCCGATCACGGCCGCCGCGAAATCGACCGGCTTCGGCAGGTCGAACGGGATGCCGAGCGTCTTCAGGAGCGCGTCGTCGGAGCCGGCGAACGGCAGCACCGACGGCACGTTCTCGTACATGTTCTCGTCGAGGTAGTAGATCCGCTGCGGCTGCGTGGTTTCATCCGCGCCGAACTCGATCTGGCCGCGCTCGATCAGCGCCTGCATCGTCGCGGGCGGGTTGCGCCAGCCGCGCGCCGGCATCGCGCACGGCTTGCCGGTGACCGGGTGGATCAGCGGCGTGAAATACTCTTCGGGCGCCTTCTTCTTGTTCGGCCAGGCCATCGACACGAGACGGTACACGCGCCCGTCGGCCGACAGCCGGTCGTACATCACCTCGCCGCCCGACAGGTTGGTCTGCGCCTTCATCCACGCGCGGTACGCCTTTTGCGCGTCCTTCGCGTTGCCGCTGCGGTACACAGCGTCGTGCGCGGCGTCGAGCATGCGCTGCGCATTGCGCTTCGGGCGCTTGAGCGGGGCCCGTTCGAGCAGCGTCTCGGCATTGCGCGCGAACAGCACCAGCGATTCGTGCTGGTACGCGACGCCGCGTGCGTCGCCCTTCGGGTTGCGCTTGTCCCACACGGCGACGCCCAGTTCGTTCTCCTCGCCGAAGATCTCGCGCAGCATCAGCACCAGCGCGTGCACTTCGTGCTCGTCGATGTGCACCGCGATCAGCCCTTCGTCGGACAGCAGCGCGTGCGCGAGCTTCAGCCGCGGATACATCATGTTCAGCCAGTCGGTGTGGAACCGGCCGTTCGCCTCGGTGTTGGTGCTGCGCTTCACGCCGCCCTGGGTCTGCCCCGTCATCGCCAGGTAGTGGCGGATGCTGTCGCTGAAGTCGTCCGGATAGACGAAATCGCTGCCGGTGTTGTACGGCGGGTCGATGTAGACGAGCTTCACCTTGCCGGCGTAACTCTTGTGCAGCAGCTTCATCACGTCGAGGTTGTCGCCCTCGATCACGAGATGGCGCGTGTCGTCCCATGCGACGCTGTCGTCGGGGCAGGGCCGCAGCGTGCCGGTCGACGGCGTGAGCGCGGCCTGGCGCGCGCTGCGCTTGCCATGCCAGTGGAAGCCGTAGCGTTCTTCGGCGTCGCCGACCGTGCGATCGCCGACCAGCGCCTTCAGCACGTCGATGTCGACCGACGCGCCGCCGGGGCCTTCGGTCACGAGTTCGGGGAACAGCGCCTTCAGGCGCGCGACGTTGTCGGCGGTGAAATCGGTCGACATCGCCTGCGGGCTGGCCGCATCGAGTTTCTGCATCGTCTTTTCCATCGGAGCCCGGCCGCGCGCGCCAGGACGTCGGGCGCGCTCACGGCACCGGCGGCAATGGCCACCCGGGCAAACCCGAAACGCTATCGAGTCGACCGGCCGAGGTCAAGCGCCGATGTGGGCCGAGCGTGCGCGCATCGGCCGCGATCGCCCGCCCCACGGGCCGCAAGCGGCTTCGGGCCGGTTGTCGCACGGGCGGCCGGCGGCCGTTGTCCGGGCACCCCGGAGCGCCGCGGAAAGGACGAAAAAAAGGGCACGGTCGGCGCGAAGCGCCGGCGTGCCCGTATGGAGACATCCCGGAGGGAGGGAAAGGCGGGATACCGCAAGCCCCGCCCGGATGGCCGGCCCGCAGGTCAGAAACGCGTGCGGATGCCCGACGTCAGTTCGAGCTGGTTCTTCGCGCCGAACGTCGACGACACCGTGTAGCCGCCGTGCAGCTTCATGTAGTCGCCGGCCAGGTACACCTCGGTGCGCTTGCTCAGGTGATAGAACACCGACCCGTAGATCGTCTCCTTGAAGCCGTTGGCGACGCCGTTGGTCAGGCTGAACGCGCCGAGGTTCGCGTTCGGCGTGAAGCCGTCGGCGTTGTTCGCGGCGTTCTTGATGCGCATCTGCTGGTAGCCGAGCTCGTAGTCGAGCGCGCCCTTCGGCGCGATCTTCATCGACACCGTCCACGAATCGTCGTGACGCTGGCCGAGCGGGCCCTGGTCGCCGTTGTAGCGGAAGTAGCCGGCGTTCAGGCGCACGATGTCGAACGTGTAGTTGCCGCCGACCGAGAACGTCTGGTTCCTGAAGCCGTTGTGGTTCACGTGGTTGTAGAAGCCCGACACGTTGAACGGGCCGCCGTTGTAGCCGAGCGCGGCCTGATACGCGGAGCCGGTCGCGAACGAGGTCGAGTTGCTGAACTGGTAGCCGGCGCTCGCGAAGATGCCGTTGCTGAACAGCTTCTTCCACGCGACGCCGTTGTTGTAGCGCGTGCCGGTCGGGCCGGCCGCGTAGAAGATCATCTGCTTGAAGTTGTTCGAGTTGGTCCAGCCGCCTTCCTCGGTCGACAGCCTCGCGGAGCCGTACGCATCGCCGTAGATCGCCGCCGAGTCGCGCGCGATCGTGTTCTGGAAGCCGGCCGTCAGCTTGCCGAAGCGCTCGTCCTCGACGCCCACCCATGCGTCGCGGTCGAAGATCTGGCCTTCGTCTTCCATCTGGCCGTTCGCGACCACGAATTCGCTTTCGAGGCGGAAGATGATCTTCGTGCCGCCGCCGATGTCTTCGGCGCCGCGCAGGCCCCAGCGGCTGCCGCTGAACCACGGCTCGCCTTCGTTGCCCATCCCGATCACATGCTTGCCGTTCGCGTCGGCGTGGGTCCGGTAGGTCGGAAAGCTCAGGTCCATCAGGCCGTAGAGCTGCACGCTCGACTGCGCTTGCGCGTGGGTACCGGCGCACAGGCCTGCCGCCGCGATGGAAAGGGCAAGGGTTTTTCGTTTCAAGATCGTCTCCTCCGAGCTGCCGCATTGAAATCTGTTCGTTGGCAGTACGCAATGTATGCCGGATGTTGACGGCCACAGCGAGGGGGCCGACATCTAGCATCGTAGAGGGGGCAATCCTTCACGCCGCTTTCCCGGACTCGGGAATCGGATCGGTGAAAACACCGAACGCGCAACGATCACGGCGCGGGCAGGCGTGCGCAAGCGGGCCTGCCGGGTGTCCGGCTGGCCTGGCCAACCTTTCGTGCTACGAATCGACGTCCGGTGCGGCGGGTGCGTGCCCGTCAGTCGTGCGCGCTCTTCATGCGCAGGATGTAACCCAGCCCGCGCAGCGTGATGATCTCGGCCGTGCTGCCCGCGAGATGCTTGCGCAGCCGGTGAATATAGATGTCGATCGCGTCGGCGCTCGGCTCGTCGTCGAGCGCGAACACGCTGTCCATCAGCCGCGCCTTCGATACCGTCTTGTTCTGCTGCAGCATCAGCGTCTCGAGGATCGCGTGCTCGCGGCGGCGCAGCGTGAGCACCGTTTCGCCGCAGCGGAATTCGCGCGTGCCGAATGCATAGACGAGATCGCCGCACACGAGCTGCGTCGTGCCGACGCCGGCCTGCCGGCGGATCAGCGCGCGAATCCGTGCGACCAGTTCGCGCGATTCGAACGGCTTCACGACGTAGTCGTCGGCGCCTGCGCCGAAACAGTCGACCTTGTCGTCGACCGAGCCGTGCGCGGTCAGCATCAGCACCGGCACGTTGTCGTTGCGGCGGCGCAGCCGCGCGAGCACTTCCTTGCCGCTGATGCCCGGCAGGCGCATGTCGAGCAGCACCGCGTCGTAGCGTTCGGTCTTCAGCACCGTGTCGGCGCGCTCGCCGTCGCCGACGGAATCGACCGCGAAGTCCTCGCCGCGCAGCAGGTTCACGATCCAGTGCGCGAGTTCGGCGTTGTCTTCGACCAGCAGGAGTTTCATGGCGACTTCTCTTCAGGCGTAGGCGGGCAGCCGCACGGTCACGACGATACCGCGATTGCCGGCCCCCGGCGCGAGCGACGCGCTGCCGCCGTGCGCCTGCGCGATTTCACGGACGATCGCGAGCCCGAGGCCCGAGCCTTCGGTGTCGGCCGACACGCGGTAGAACCGCTTGAACACGTGCGGCCGCGCTTCGGCCGGGATGCCGGGGCCGTTGTCGATCACGTCGAGCACGATCGCGTCACCGTCGCGGCGTGCGGCCACCGTCACGCAGCCGCCGGGCTGCGTGTAGCGCACCGCGTTGTCGACGAGGTTCATCACCAGCGCGGTCAGCAGGCTGTCGCTGCCCGCGACGTCGAGCCGCTCGCCGAGATCGGCGCCGAGATCGATATGGCGCCGCTGCGCGAGCACGATCGTTTCCTCGAGCACGCTCGATACGACGGCCGCGAGATCGACGCGCTGGGTCAGCAGCGTCGACGGCGTGGCCTCCGCATGCGCGAGCAACAGCAGCTTGTCGGTCACGTCGGCCATCTTGCGGCTGCTGCGCTGCATGCTGTCGAGCACCGACGCGAGTTCCGGATCGTCGTGCCCGCGCCGCTGCGCGTACTGGATCTGCGTGTCGAGCACCGCGATCGGCGTGCGCAACTGGTGTGCGGCATCCGCGATGAAGCGGCGCTGCGTGGCCGTGTGCATGTTCAGCCGCGCGATGCACTGGTTGATCGCATCGACGATCGGCCGCAGCTCGTTCTGCAGCCGCTCGGGGCGGATCGGCTCCAGCTCCATCGGCCCGCGGTCGGCCACGTCGTCCTTCAGCTTCATCAGCGGGCGCATCTCGAAGGTGAGGCCGAGGTACACGAGCCCCATCGCGAGCATCAGCATCAGCGACAGGCGCACGAGCTGCGGCCGCCAGATCGTGGCGACCATCGCGCGATGCGAGCGCGTCGTCTTCGCGACGACCACCGTGACCGTCTCGACCTGCCCTTCGTCGTACAGCTGGCGATCGTAGGCCACCGCGCGCAGCGGCACGCCGTCGAGCGACGTGTCGTACAGCGTCGGCTCGACGCCGTGCTGCGCGGGCACGTCGAGTGCCGGCGTGCCCGCGAGCAGGCGGCCGTGCCCGTCGATCACCTTGTAGAACACCGAATCGCGCGACGGCGATTCGAAGATCTCCAGCGCGGCCGGCGGCACGTCGGCGACCGGCAGCCCGTTGCGCCATTCGACGTCCTCGCCGATCGTGCGCGCGGATGCGACGAGCGCGCTGTCCTGCACGAGCGCGGCCGTGGTCCGCGCGGTGTCGTACGACATCGCGCCCGCGATCAGTACGAACACCGCGAGCGGCAGCAGCAGCCACCACAGCAATCGCCCGCGCAGGCTGTGCGCCATCCTGTTGCGCTCCTTTTCCGGAATGCCGAACCGCGCCGGGAGCGCCGGCGCGGTCGGAAGTGTCATGTCAGGCGTGCGCCGGCGGCGTTCAGAACGCCGCGGGCCGCCACTTCAGCAGCCGCTTCTCGAGCCAGGTCAGCAGGTAGTCGGCGGCCAGCGCGACCACGGCCAGCACGATCATCGCCGCGAACACGCCGCTCGCGTTGAACGCGCCTTGGGCGGTGGAGATTAGCAAACCGATGCCCTGCTTGGAACCCAGGAATTCGCCGACGACCGCGCCGACCAGCGCGAAACCGAAGCTCACGTGCAGGCTCGCGAGAATCCACGAGAGCGCGGACGGGATCACGACCGACGTCGTGATCTGCCGGCGCGACGCGCCGAGGATCTGCGCGTTCGCGATCAGGTAGCGGTCGGCTTCGCGCACGCCCTGGAACGCGTTGCCGAACACGACGAAGAACACCATCACGACGGCCAGCGCGATCTTCGACGCCATCCCGAGGCCGAGCGCGATCACGAAGATCGAGCCGAGCACGACGCGCGGGATCGAGTTCGCGATCTGGATGTACAGGCCGAACACGTCGGCCATCAGCTTGTTGCGGCCGAGCACGATCCCGCAGATCACGCCGGCCACCGAGCCGATCAGGAAGCCGATCGTGGTTTCCTCGAGCGTCACCCACACCTGCGTGAGCAGCGGCCCTTGCGACGTGCCGTTGACGAACCAGTCCTGGATCTGCGCGAAGATCAGCGTCGGCTGCGAGAAGAAGAACGGGTCGATCCACTTGAGCCGCGCGGCGAGTTCCCAGCCGCCGAGCACGACGACGAGCACCGCGATCCGCAGGCCGATGATCAGTTGCCGGCGGCGGCGCAGCCGGGTTTGCGCGGCGCGCGACTCGTCGTCGAGCGACTTCGCCGGGATGGCGGTGGGGGGAAGCGTCATGTCGGTCATGCTCCTGTCCTTGCTGTCCTTGCCGTGCGGCGTATGCGTCAGCCGATCTGCACTTCTTCGCGCAGGTCGTGCCAGATGTCCTTGGAAATTTCGATGAAGCGCGTGTCGTAGCGGATCTCCGACGTGACGCGCGGGCGCGGCAGGTCGATCTCGTACACGCGCTTGAGCGTCGCGGGGCGCGCGGTCAGCACGAACACGCGGTCGGCGAGCGCGATCGCCTCCTCGAGGTCGTGCGTGACGAACACGACCGAGCCCTTGTTCGCGGACCAGAGCTGCAGCAGCTCGTCCTGCATCAGCGTGCGCGTCTGCATGTCGAGCGCGGAGAACGGCTCGTCCATCAGCAGGATTTCCGGCTGGTTGATGAAGGTCTGCGCGAGCGCGACGCGCTTCCTCATCCCGCCGGAGAGCTGGTGCGGGTAGTGCTTCGTGAACTTGTCGAGGCCGACCTTGCGGATCCATTCCTCGGCCTGCGCATACGCGACGTCCTTCGAGCGGCCGCGAAACAGCGGGCCCGCCGCGACGTTGTCGATCACGTTGCGCCACGGGAACACCGCGTCGGCCTGGAACACGAAGCCGATGCGCGGGTCGATCCCGTCGACCGGGCGGCCCATCACGCGCACTTCGCCCGACGCGGGCTTGAGCAGCCCGGTGATCAGGTTAAGCGTCGTCGACTTGCCGCACCCGGTCGGCCCGACGATCGCGATGAACTCGCCGCGCGCGACGCTCATGCTGAAGTCGCGCAGCGCGACGGTGGCCTTGCCTTCCGGCGAAATGAAGCGGCACGACACGTTGCGAAACTCGATCGCCGGTGTGCTCGGGGAGACTGCCTGGTTCATCGCATTAGTCCTGCGGGTGAGGAGGGCGCCGCACCGTGGCGACGCCGGGCCGGTCAACCGGGCCGGAACGGGGCGCGCAAGGCGGCGGGATCGCCGCCGCCCGCGCCGCTATCGGGATCGATCACTTCGCGTTCACGAAATCGTTCGTGTAGGTGCGCGCCAGGTCGATATGCTTGCCCTTCACCGACGGGTTGAACGCCGACAACACCTTCAGCACGGTGGCCGGGCCGTCGGCCGGCATCCTGCCGTCGGCGGTGTACATCGGCAGCGACGCCTTCAGCGCGCTCACGTACAGCGCCTTGTCCTTCTGATAGTCGGCCGGCATCTTCGCGGCGATTTCCTCGGCGCTGTGCGTGTGGATGAACTGCATCGTCTTCGCGAACGCATGCGCCAGCCTGGTCGCCTGCGCCTTGTGCGAA
Organism: Burkholderia sp. ZZQ-2; assembly: GCF_050768715.1. Taxonomy (NCBI): domain Bacteria; kingdom Pseudomonadati; phylum Pseudomonadota; class Betaproteobacteria; order Burkholderiales; family Burkholderiaceae; genus Burkholderia; species Burkholderia sp. ZZQ-2. Next base: position 28,119 of record NZ_LDVA01000342.1, read on the forward strand.
TCGGCCCAGGCCGACTGCACGTACAGGCTCGCAGCCGGATAGGTGCCGCCGAGCGCCGCGCGCGTGCCTTCCAGCGTGCGCAGGTCGACCAGCACCTTCGCGTCGCCCATCTTCTCGAGCGCGGATACCGTCGGCTCGGTCGTCATGCCGGCGTCGATGCGGCCCTGCTTGATCGCGGCGATGAAGCTCGCGTCGGCGCCGACCGGCAGCATCGTGTACTGCGTCGACGGCACGCCGTGCTGCAGCGCGAGATATTGCGTGAGGAAGCTGGTCGACGAGCCGAGGCCCGTCACGCCGAGCGTCTTGCCCTTCGAATCGGCCATCGACTTGAAGGTCGGCGCGGCCTTGGTCGACACCATCTCGACTTCGCCCGGCACCTGGCCGAACACGGCGATCGCCTTCACGTCCTTGCCCTTGCTCTGCAGGTCGATCGTGTGGTCGTAGAAGCCGACGACGCCCTGCACCGCGCCCGCGAGCAACTCGTTTTCCGCGTCGACGCCGGCCGGCTGCGACAGCAGCTCGACGTCGAGCCCTTCGTCCTTGAAGTAGCCGAGTTCCTGCGTGAGCCGCGCGGGCAGGTAGATGAGCTTCGCGATCCCGCCGACCATGATCGTGATCTTGCCGCCGTCATCGGCGAGGGCGGGGTGGGCGGCAAGCGCGCAGCTCAGGCTGGCTGCCACGGCGAGGGTGCGCAGGATGGGTCGCATCGGGTTGTCTCCGTTCGTTGTATTCGTCAGGCGCGATGCTTGCTGCATCGTTGCGACGAGTATAGGGACGTGAAACCTTCCGCAACCTTTCGCGGGACGGTGGAACCTTTAGGGGTTTTCCAGCAACGGGGGGCCGGAACAGGCAGCCAACGGGGGCGGGATGCGCTCAGCGCCAGCCGGTCAGCACGCGCCCCATCGCATCGATCCCCATGTCGAACAGGTGCGACACGAACGGCACGAGGTTCGGCACCATCAGCTGCACGAGCAACAGCCCGACGAGCATCGTGACGGGAAAGCCGATCTGGAACACGCCGATCTGCGGTGCCGCGCGGTTCAGGATGCCGAGCGCGAGGTTCGTGATCAGGAGCGCCGCGACCACCGGCAGGGAGAGCAGCAGCCCCATCTCGAATACCGTCGTGCCGAACGCGGCGAGCGTGCGCCAGCCGGGCGCGTGCAGCAGGTCGGCCGACACCGGCAGCGACTGGAACGACGCGGTGAGCGCGGCGAACACCTGCAGGTGGCCGTCCACCGCGAGGAATGCGAGCATCGCGACCGCGTTCAGGAAGCGGCCCATCACGGGCGTCGCGCCGCTCGTGTGCGGATCGAAGAAGGTGGCGAAGCCGAGCCCCATCGACAACCCGATGAAGTCGCCGGCCGCCTCGACGGCCGCGAACACGATCTGCATCGTGAAGCCCATCGCGACGCCGATCAGGAACTGCGTGACGAGGATCCAGATGCCCTGCGCGGAAAACACGGTGACGTCCGGCATCGCGCCGAGCGTCGGCGCGACGACCAGCGCCATGAACGCGGCCAGGCCGATCTTCACGCGCGCGGGCACCGATGCGTGGCCCACGACGGGCGCGGTCGCGACGAGCGCGAGCATCCGCACGAACGGCCACAGGAACGCCGTGAGCCAGCCGTTGAGCTGCGCGTAGGTAACCGAGAACATCGCCGCCGGATCGTGCGCGCGCGGCTCAGCCGACGCCGAGCGTCGCGACGTGCAGCAGCGTCTGCCGCAGGTAGTCGAGCATCGTCGTCATCATCCACGGACCGGCGATCACGAGCGTCGCGGCCACCGCGAGCAGCTTCGGGATGAACGACAGCGTCGCTTCGTTGATCTGCGTCGCGGCCTGGAACAGGCTCACGACGAGGCCGACCGCGAGCGCGACCAGCAGCAGCGGGGCGGAGAGCAGCAGGCCGACCATCATGGCCTGGTGCGCGAGGGTCATCACCTGTTCGGGCGTCATCGTGCGTTTCCTCCGCGGCTTACGTGAAGCTCTGCGCGAGCGAGCCGATCAGCAGCTGCCAGCCGTCGACCAGCACGAACAGCATCAGCTTGAACGGCAGCGACACGGTGGACGGCGACACCATCATCATCCCCATCGACATCAGCACGCTCGCGACGACCATGTCGATGATCAGGAACGGGATGAAGACCGTGAAGCCGATCTGGAAACCGGTCTTCAGCTCGCTCGTGACGAACGCGGGCACCAGCAGCGACAGCGGCACGTCTTCCGGGCCCTGCATCGGCGCGGCCTTCGAGATCTTCGCGAACAGCGCGAGATCGGTCTCGCGGGTCTGCTTCAGCATGAAGGTCTTGAACGGCGCGACGCCGCGCTGCACGGCCTGCTCCATCGGCATCGAGCCGTCGGAAAACGGCTTGTAGCCGTCGTTGTAGGCCCGGTCGAGCACCGGCGACATCACGAAGAAGGTGAGGAACATCGCGAGGCCGACGAGCACCTGGTTCGGCGGCGTCGTCGCGGTGCCGAGCGCCTGGCGCAGCAGCGACAGCACGATGATGATGCGCGTGAAGCTCGTCATCATCAGCAGCATCGCCGGCAGGAACGACAGCATCGTGAGCAGCAGCATCGTCTGCACGCTCAGCGAATAGGTGGTGCCGCCGTGCGGGCCCGGGCTCGCGTTGAACGCGGGCAGGCCGTTCGCCTGCGCGCACGCGAGCGCGGGGGCGAGGCAGAGGATCAGCACGGGCGCGAAGCGCGCCGCGCGATGCAGGAATGCGTGTTTCATCGAAATGCGGGGTCGGAAAGAGGGCGCGGCGCCATGTCAGCGGTCCTTGCCGCGACCGAGGCGCTTCGCGGCTTCGCCCGCGAGCGCGTCGCGAAACCGCGAGCCGAACGTGCCGGGCAGGCCGCCTTCGGACGGTGCGGCGCCGGAAGGTGCGCCGGTCGAGGCGGTCGCCGTACCGGCCGGCAGCGCATGCAGCAGCCGCACGTTGCCCGGCGCGACGCCGAGCACGAGCCAGGTGTCGCCGATCTCGACGATCGTCGCGCTTTCCTTGGCGCCCACCGCGACGCTCGACACGACCTTCAGCGGGCCGCCGCGGCGCACGTGCTGGAAGCCGAAGCGGCGCGCGAGCCACGCGCACGCGAACACGAGACCGATCACGACCGCGAGCCCGACGAGGGTCTGCAGCACCGCGCCGATGCCCAGTGTCGGCGCAGCCGAACCGACGGTCACGCTCGATGCGATCGCCCCGGCGTTGTTCACCGCGTTCATGTCGGCGGCACCGGCCGGTGCGCACGCGAGCGACGCCGCGATGGCCGCGACAGCCGCCACCGCGCTCGCGACGCGCGCACGGCGGCCGGGCTTCGCCACGTTCATCGATTCAGCTTCCGGATGCGTTCGGCCGGCGTGATGATGTCGGTCAGGCGGATGCCGAACTTGTCGTTGACGACCACCACCTCGCCCTGCGCGATCAGGCAGCCGTTCACGAGCACGTCCATCGGCTCGCCGGCCATGCCGTCCAGCTCGACGACCGAACCCTGCGCGAGCTGCAGCAGGTTGCGGATCGCGATCTTCGTGCGGCCGAGCTCCACGGTCATCTTGACCGGGATGTCGAGGATCATCTCGATGTCGTTGTGCGTCGAGCTGGCCGCGGCCTTCGACAGCGGCTGGAACACGCCGGCGCCCGTCGCGCCCGGCTGCACCGGCTGCTGGTTCTGCTCGGCGAGCGCGGCGGCCCAGTCGTCCATGCCCGGATCTTCCTCCGCTGCGGCCGGCGCCGCCTGCGCGGCGGCGGCCGAGGCCGCGAGGGCCGCGTCGGCCATCGCTTGCGCGTCGTCCTCGGGCGTCTGGTTCAGCTCACTCATATCCACCTTCCTTCATCGAGTCGCCCGCGCTGATCATCTTCTGCACGCGCAACGCATATTGACCATTGAAAATTCCGTAGCCGCATTCCATCACCGGCACGCCGTCGACCTTCGCGGTGATCGTGTCCTCGATCTCCAGCGGCAGCACGTCGCCCGCGCGCAGGTTCAGGATCTTCTCGAAGGTCGACGAGATCTCGGCGAGATTCGCGGTCAGCTCGACCTCGGCGGCCTGCACCTGCTGCGACAGCACGCGCACCCAGCGGCGGTCGACTTCGAGCGCCTCGCCCTGGATCGGCGATGCGAGCACGTCGCGGATCGGCTCGACCATCGAGTACGGCATGCAGATGTGCAGCGTGCCGCCCGTCGGCCCGAACTCGATCGAGAACTGCGTGACGATCACGATCTCGTTCGGCGTCGCGACGTTCGCGAACTGCGTGTGCATCTCCGAGCGCACGAATTCGAACTGCAGCGGCCGCACGCTCTTCCACGCGGTCGTGTAGTGCTCGAACACCAGGTTCAACAGCTTGCCGATGATCCGCTGCTCGGTGGCCGTGAAATCGCGGCCCTCGACGCGCGTGTGGAAGCGCCCGTCGCCGCCGAACAGGTTGTCGACGACGAAGAACACGAGGTTCGGGTCGAACACGAACAGCGACGTGCCGCGCAGCGGCTTCACGTGCACGAGGTTCAGGTTCGTCGGGATCGGCAGGTTGCGGGTGAACTCGCTGTACTTCTGCACCTTCACCTGGCTGACGGAGATTTCCGCCGTGCGCCGCATGAAGTTGAAGATGCCGATCCGCAACAGGCGCGCGAAGCGGTCGTTGATGATCTCGAGGCCGGGCATCCGGCCGCGGACGATCCGCTCCTGCGTCGCGATGTTGTAGGGGCGGACGCCCGACGTGTCGCGCTGCTCGTCGACTGAATCGGTTTCGCCCGTGACGCCCTTGAGGAGGGCATCGACCTCCTCCTGGGACATGAACTCCTGGTGGCCCATACGCGCTCCTTTCGCGGCCGCGTTACTGGACGACGAATTCGGTGAACAGCACGTCGTCGACCTTCGCGCGCTGGTTGCCCGGCTGCGTCGGCTGTTCGATCAGTTCCCGCAGTTCCTTCGCGAGCGAACGTTTGCCGTCCGGCGTCGCCAGATCCTCGGGATGCTTGTTCGACAGCGCGAGCAGGATCCGGCTGCGGATCTCCGGCATCCGCGCGGTCAGCTGCTCCTGCGCCTTCGGGTCGGTGAGCTTCAGCGACAGGCCGACACGCAGGTAGTGCTGCGCGCCGTCGTCGGACTGCAGGTTCACGGTCAGCGGGTCGAGCGGGAAGAACACCGGCGCGGCGAGGGGCGCCGGCTCGGCGGGCGCGCTCGCATGGCCGACGCCTTCCTTGCTCAGGAACACGTACATGCCGCCGGCTGCGGCGGCCGCCGCGCCCAGCGCGATGACGGCGATGAGCGCGATGCGCTTGAACTTGCCGGATGAAGCCGGCTTGTCGGCGGTCGGGTTTGCGGTCGTGGAGGCCATGTGGATGCGTGCGTGATGTCTCGTAGCATGCATTGTTCGGCATCCGGGCCGAGCCTGATGGGCGGAAAAGAGGGGGGATTTGCGGCTATCTCAGCCGATTGTCGGCCGGCGCGGCTCGATGCAGGGCAGGAACGGCGGGGGAAACCGGCCGGGGGCGGCGGGCCGGCGCTCCGTCAGGCGGGAAAGGCGAGGGGCGGTGGGGAGGGCGAGCCGTGGCGCCCGCCCGGACAACGTCAGATCGGCAACAGCGACAGCAGCGGCGCGATCAGCACCATCGCGACGCCCGCGATCATCATCGTGAGGCTCGACACGACGCCTTCCTCGCTGCCGATCTCGCGTGCCTTCGCGGTGCCCACGCCGTGGGCGGCCGCGCCGAACAGCGCACCGCGCGCGAGCCGCGTGCGCATCGGCACCAGCGCGAGCACGATCTCGCCGAGCAGCATCCCGCAGATGCCGGTCGCGATCACGAAGAGGGCGGTGAGGTCCTTCGGCGCATGGATCTTGTCGGAGACGGCGAGCGCGAACGGGGTCGAGACCGAGCGCGTCATCAGCGAGCGCTGCAGCTCGGGCGACAGGTGCAGCAGCTTCGCGAGCAGCAGCGAGCCGCACACGCCCGCGCCGATCCCGACCGCGACGCCGACCGACAGCGACAGCCAGTGGCGGCGGATCAGGTCGCGATAGTCGTAAATCGGCACCGCGAACGCGATCGTCGCCGGGCCGAGCAGCCACATCAGCCAGCGCGTGTCGCGGAAGTAGACCGAATACGGGATGCCGGTCAGCAGCACGAGCAGCACCAGCACGCCCGGCACGAACACGAGCGGCGAGAACAGCAGTGTCTTCCTGTACGCGTAGAGCCGCTTCGACGCGAAATACAGCGCGACCGTCAGCACGAAGCAGCCGACGGAGATCGCGGTATTCACCTGGTCGACGGACAGGCTCGACAGCAGCGGCAACATGGCAGGCTCCGGCTCAGTGGGCGGACACGGTGGCGAGGCGCGCGCGGCGGCGTTCGGCGAACACGCGCTGCGCGGCGAGCCGGCGCTCGAGCTTTGCGGCGAGGTCGACCGCGACGGCCACCGCGACCATCACGAACGCGGTGCCGGCGAGCATCACCAGCGCGATGCGCCAGCCGTCCTCGCGGAACAACCCGCCGTACTGCACGGCCGCGACGGCGGCCGGCACGAAGAACAGCAGCATGTCGGACAGCAGCCAGTTCGCGCCGTCCTTCACCCACGCGGGCGCGACGCGGCCCGAGAACAGCAGCACGAGGAGCACCGCGAGGCCGATCACGCCGGACGGAATCGGCAGCCCGATCCTGCGCACGGCCCAGTCGACCGCCATCCACAGCACGCCGAGCGCGGCGGCCTGCAGCACGATCCGGCCCGTGTGCGCGATGCTGCCCGAAGCGGCGGGGCGGGCGGCGGTAGCGGTCGTCTTGGTCATGGCAGGCTCCATACAGATATTGCGTCGATGGGAGGAGTATAGGGTTTCCCCTAACCATAAATAAAATGACTTGTCTCTATCCTTATCATTCCAATTCGGAATTCTGATTGAGTTTGTTGCACCAATCTGGGGAGTGATCGATGGAATTGCGCGCACTGCGGTACTTCGTCGAGGTGGTTCGCCAGCAGAGCTTCACGGCGGCCGCCGACAGGCTGTTCGTGACCCAGCCGACCATCAGCAAGATGGTGAAGGCGCTGGAGGACGAGATCGGTTCGCCGCTGCTGCTGCGGGACGGCCGGCAGATGGTGCTGACCGACGCCGGGCGGATCGTGTTCCAGCGCGGCCAGGACGTGCTCGCCGCGCAGGCGCAGCTGCAGTCGGAGCTGAACGATCTCGGCACGCTCGGGCGCGGCGAGCTGACGATCGGCATCCCGCCGCTCGGCGGCTCGCTGTTCACGCCGATCATCGCCGCGTACAAGCAGCGCTACCCGAACATCGAGCTGAAGCTGTTCGAGCAGGGCGCGCGGATGATCGAGGCCGCGCTGACGTCCGGTGAACTGGAACTCGGCGGGCTGCTGGAGCCGGTGGATCCCGGCACCTTCGAGCGGCTGCCGATGGTGCGTGCGCCGTTGTGGCTCGTCGCGCCGCGCGAGTCGCGCTGGGAGGATCACGCGGCCGTGCCGCTCGCGGATCTCGCGCGCGAGTCGTTCGTGTTCTACGCGGAAAGCCTCGCGCTGCACGACGCGGTGCTGGACGCGTGCCGGCAGGCCGGCTTCACGCCGTCGATCGTGAGCCGCAGCGGCCACTGGGATTTCATGGCCGCGCTCGTGCATGCGGGGGTCGGCATCGCGCTGCTGCCCGAGCCGTATTGCCGGCGGCTCGACGCGGGCCAGTTCACGTGCCGGCCGATCGTCGAGCCGGAAATCACGTGGGCGATCGCGCTCGGCTGGCTGAAGAAGGGGTATCTGTCGCACGCGGCGCGCGCGTGGCTCGACGTCGCGCGGGCGACGCTGCCCATCGCGCCCGGCGACGATCTGGCGTTCGGCGGGTTGCGGGCGAGGGCGTGACGGCCGGGCGATGCCCGGCGCACTCGGACGTGCCTGATCGGGCCCGGATAGCGGGCGACGGCAGGGTCGTGCGTAAGCAGCGTAATGCCTTCCGAGATCGCCTGCGCGACCAGGAGACGGTCAAACGGATTTCGATGGATCGACGGCAGTTGTTCGACTGCAAGTGCGTGTGCGCTCGTGATCGGCAATTCCACGTAGCCGACATCGAGGAGATTGCGACGGAGCACGTTTGGATCCACCTGGAAATCGTCGCGATCCAGGCCACGCTTGGTGACGATCTCCCAGAGGCTCGCGACGCTGAAATGCGGTGTACAGGCGGGATCCTCGATGAGCGCACCGGCGCGGGCGGGCAGCTCGGCCGCACCGGCTGCCGCCCGAAGAAGCAGGCGTGTATCGAGCAGCAACTTCATGCGTCACCCTCGAACCGCTTGCCGATTTCAATGCCCCATCGCCGGCCCCGCCCCCTTCCTCGGCTTCGTGATCCACACGAGCGCCGCGAGCGCGCCGAACATGAAGGCGGACAGCAGGAAGAAGTCGTTGGTCGCCATCATGAAGCCCTGCTGCGTGACGAGCTGGTTGAGCTGCGCGTTGGCCGTCTGGCCGACGATGCCGAGCTGCGACAGCGCGCCCTGGTAGTCGGTCGTGCTCTGCGCATACACGCTCACCGATTCCGACAGCCGCGCGTGGTGGTAGATCGCGTCGTTCTCCCAGAACGTCGAACTGGCCGCGGTGCCGATCGCGCCCGACAGCGTGCGCAGGAAGTTCGACAGCCCCGACGCGCTCGCGAGCCGCTCGTCGGAGATGCTCGACAGCGTGATCGTCGTCATCGGCACGAAGAAGCACGCCACGCCGATCCCCTGCACGAGACGCGGCAGGATCACATGGTTGAACGGCACGTCGAGCGTAAACGTCGAGTTCCAGATCGACACGCCGGCGAATACGATGAACGCGAAGCTCGCGACCATCCGCAGGTCGAGCCGGTGCATGTTGCGGCCGATCAGCGGCGACAGCACGAGCGCGAGCAGCCCGACCGGCGCGGTCGCGAGGCCGGCCTTGCCCGCCGTGTAGCCCATCACCGTCTGCAGCCACAGCGGGAAGATCACGACCGAGCCGAAGAACGCCATGAAGCCGAACGAGATGATCAGCGCGCCGAGCGCGAAGTTGCGGTCCTTGAAGAGCGACAGGTCGACCACCGGCTCCTTCTCGGTCGCCTCCCACACGAGCATGAACGCGAGCGACACGACCGCGATCAGCGCGAGTGCGACGATGAACGTCGAGTTGAACCAGTCGCGGTCCTTGCCGAGGTCGAGCATCATCTGCAGGCACGACACGCCGATCACGAGCAGCGCGAGGCCGATCGCGTCGATCCGCTGCTTCGTCGTCTTCGTCTCGCGGCCGCGCAGCAGGAAATACGCGCAGGTCGCCGAGAAGATGCCGATCGGCAGGTTGATGTAGAAGATCCACGGCCACGTGTAGTTGTCGCTGATCCAGCCGCCCAGCAGCGGGCCGAAAATCGGCGCGACGATCACCGTCATCGCCCATAACCCGAGTGCGAGCCCGCGCTTCGCGGGCGGGTAGCTGCGCATCAGGATCGTCTGCGACAGCGGCACCATCGGCCCCGACACGAGGCCCTGCAGCAGCCGGAACGCGATCAGCGTCTCGAAGTTGGTCGCGAGGCCGCACAGCGCCGACGCGATCGTGAACGCGAGCACCGACAGCGTGAACAGCCGCACCTCGCCGACGCGCCGCGCGAGCCAGCCGGTAAGCGGCACCGCGATCGCGGACGCGACCGAGTACGACGAGATCACCCAGGTGCCTTCGCTCGTCGCGACGCCGAGGCTGCCCGAGATGGTCGGCACCGCGACGTTCGCGATCGACGTGTCGAGCACTTCCATGAAGGTGCCGAGCGCCAGCCCGACGGTGAGCAGCGCGAGTGCGCCGCCGGACAGCGGTGCGGGTTCGGCGGCGGGGGAGGCGGCGGATGCCGTGGTGGCGGACATCGAAATCTCCTAGACGCGGCGCGCGCGACGCGCCGGCACAACGCACGGGTGTGCGCCGCAGCGCAGCCCGGCCGGGTGGAACGGATAAAGGGAAAAGGGGAGCGCGTGCCCTGTCATCTTCTGCCCAGACAGATAAATAAGCGAACGCTTAACCTAGACATGGGGCCTCCGCGCACATCAGCAGTCCGCTTCGTCGTCGGGTTTCGGGCAGCCGGCCGTGCCGGGCCCGTTGGCGATGAAGCGTTGCAGCAGGCCGGTGAGCGTCGCAAGCTCGTCGGCCGAGAAACCATCGAGCTGCGCGTTGAGCGCGGTCGCGATCAGCGACGGCAGCGCACGGGCGGCTTCGGCGCCGCGTTCGGTCAGCGTCAGCTCGATCATCCGGCGGTCCTGCTCGCTGCGCGAACGGGCAATCAGCCCCTTGCGTTCGAGCCGGTCGAGCATTCGGGTCATCGAGCCGCTGTCGTACGACATCTTGCGGGACAGCTCGAACGGTGTACGCGCATAACCGCGCGCCAGCAGCAGGATCACGCCGATCTGCTGCGCGGTGAGGTCGAGCGGCTCGAGCGCGCGATCCATCCGCTCGACGAGCGCCTGCTTCGCCTTCGACAGGTAATAGCCGAGGCTCGTTTCCAGCGTGATGTTCTCGGGATCGTAGAGGCCGCCGGTCATGCGATTGCGCGCGCAGCAATAGTGCGTTTCGGATTTGGACGCGCCCAGTATCTTGAAAATTGATTGCTTAGTCAATATTATTCGAGACTACCAGTTACGACGTGCATGTTGCACTGCCGGAGACTATGTTCTGACCGATTCGCCCGCGCTGCCGGGCACCCGAGGATGTTCGCGATGCTGTTCCTGAAAAATGCCGCCGGCGCGCTGCGCCGCAACCTGACCGATACCGCTCACCATGTGTTTTCCGGGCCGCACCGCGGCTGGAAGATCGCGCTGTACGTGACGATGCTGGTGGTGCCGGGCGGCTCGCTCGCGGCGCTCGGGGTGGCATGGTTCGATCATCGCCGGCAGCGCAACGCGAAAGACGGTGCGCGCCGCACGGGCCAGCCGGCCGCGACGGAGCCGTCGACATGGCGGCCCGCCGCCGAACCGCTCCCGCTGCCCGCGCGCTGCCACTGACGGCGCGCCCTCCCGCCTGTCTTCCTGACTGTTTCGTCCGGGTTCCGTCCGAACCCCGGCCGCGCTCCGCACGGCCGGCATCGCCCGCCCGTCTTCCGGCCAGCGAGCCGTAATGGCCGGTAAACCGGCCGCTCGCGCCGGTAACACATTCCTGTCGCCGCGCACCGTACCCTTTGGGCTGCGCAGCTATCCCGCCGTCAGTTACCATTTGTCCGCCAGCGGCACGACGACCGCATCGCGCGACGCCGCTCGCCGGACGTCGCGCCCAGACAGGAATATCACCATGCCGTACGCCTCCCTCCCGCGCGCCCTTCGCCCGCTGAGCGCCGCCGTCGCCGTCGCGACGGCCGTGCTGCTCGCCGGCTGCGCCGTCGGGCCCGACTATCACCGGCCCGACACGTCGATCCCCGCCGCATACAAGGAAGCGCCGGCCGGCTGGAAGGTCGCGCAACCCGCCGACCGCACCGATCGCGGCCCGTGGTGGACGGTCTACAACGATCCGCAGCTCGATGCGCTGATCGGCAAGCTCAACGCCTCGAACCAGACCATCGCGCAATCGGCGGCCGCTTACCGGCAGGCGCGCGCGCTCGTCACCGAGGCGCGTGCCGCGTATTTCCCGACCGTCGGGCTGACCGCGTCGGGCTCGCGCGCCCGCACGCCGCGCACGTCGATATCGTCGGGTTCGTCGTCGGGTTTCGGCAGCGGTTCGTCCGGTTCGATCAACAACAGCTACAGCGTCGGCCTCGACGCGAGCTGGGAACCCGACCTGTGGGGCAAGGTGAGCCGTACCGTCAGCGCGCAGCGCGCCGGCGAAGCGGCCGCCGCGGCCGATCTCGCGAACGCGCGGCTGTCGCAGCAGGCGCTGCTCGCGCAAACCTATTACCAGCTGCGCACGTCCGATGCGCTGCAGAAGCTGCTCGACGACACCGTGAAGTCGTACCAGCGGTCGCTGACGCTCACGCAGAACCAGTACGCGCAGGGCGTCGCCGCGCGCGCGGACGTGATCCAGGCGCAGACGCAACTGCAGAGCGCGCAGGCGGCGTCGATCGATAATGGCGTCGCACGCGCGCAGTACGAGCATGCGATCGCGACGCTGATCGGCGAACCGGCGTCGACCTTCTCGCTGCCGCCGAATCCGCTCGCAGCCGAGCCGCCGATCACGCCGGTCGACGTGCCGTCCGCGATCCTCGAGCGCCGGCCCGACATCGCGGCGGCCGAGCGCCGTGCGGCGGCCGCGAACGAGCAGATCGGCGTCGCGATCTCGGCGTTCTTCCCGACCCTCACGCTGTCGGCCACCGGCGGCGTCCAGAGCTCGGTGTGGTCGCAGCTGTTCACGCTGCCGGCCCGCTTCTGGACGGTCGGCCCGCAGCTCGCGGCCACGCTGTTCGACGCAGGGCTGCGCGCCGCGCAGACCGACGCCGCGCGTGCAACCTACGACCAGGACGTCGCCGCATACCGCCTCGCGGTGCTCACCGCATTCCAGGACGTCGAGGACAACCTCGCGTCGCAACGCATCCTCGCGCAGGAAATCGACGTGCAGCGGCAGGCCGTCGACAGCGCCGAGCACGCGCTCGCGATCGTCACGAACCAGTACAAGGCCGGCACGGTCGCCTACCTGAACGTGCTGACCGCGCAGACCACCGCGTTCACCGCGCAGCAGAAGCTCGCGACGATCGCCGGGCAGCGGATGGTGTCGTCGGTCGGGCTCGTGAAGGCGCTCGGCGGCGGGTGGAACGTCGCGGAGATGGCGCGCGAGAACGGCGACATGGCCGCGCCCGCACCCGTGCCGGCGTCCGGTGCGGCCGCGCCGGCGGCCACCGCACCGTCGGTCGCCGCGCCGCTCGCGCAGAAGTAGGAAGGAAAGGGCGACGCGCGCGTCAGCGCTGCGCGTCGCCGAAGATCAGCGAAACCTCGTTGTTCCCGATCGGGTGGCCGAGCAGGTTCAGGAGCCCGGCGAGGTTCGCCTGCTGCTCGGGCGCCGAATGCGCGGTGCCGCGGAACGATCCCTGGCCGGGGCCGAAGTTGCCGTGGCCGTCGAGAAACAGCGGGCCCTGCGTCGTCGACAGGTCGAGATCGGCGCCGGCCCCCTTCGCCTGCAGCACCGCGCGGTACGAACCGAGCGGCTTCACGCGCGAGATGCGCGAACTCATCGAGTCGATCGTCACCGTCAGCTGGCCGAACGCGTTGTTGCCGATCAGGCGCCAGTCGCTCCAGCCGAGCCGCACGTCGCCTTGCAGGTCGAGCGTGTTGAACGGCGTGCCGAGCCCCGCGAGCAGCGACGCCGGCACGGCCATCGTGCCCGCCGACAACACCGCGCCGCGCCACGTCGCATCGAGCGTGACCGCATCCGGCATCGCCTCGGTCTGCCGCATGCGCATCTGCACGCGCCCGGTCAGGAGCGGCCAGAAGCCCGTGGTCCATTCGACCCGGCCCGGCAGCAGCGTCGCCGCGCTCTGGTCGGCCCCCGGCGCGAGCATCAGCGTGCCCGAACCGTGCCACAGCGACCCGTCCGGATCGACGAGATTCACGTGCCCGCCGGTCGCGCGCGCGAACTGCGGCGCGATCCACGCGGCCGGCGCGAGCGCGACGAGCGTCACCGCCGTCGCCAGTCCGCCCGCCAGTACCCACGGCAATGCGGTGGCGAGCCGCTTCATCCCCGGCCTCATCGGCCGACCGCCACTTGCGTCATCCACTGCGTCATTTCTGCGTAGACGGTTGCATCACGGCCGTCAGGTCGACCTGGCCGTCGTCCTTCAGCGCGGTGGCATGCGCCTCGCCGACCTGCACCTTGAACTGCCGGCGCGCATCGTCGAGCCACTGCGTCCACGCCGGGAACGACACGTTCTTCATCTGGATCTGCACGCCGTTGCCGACGATCTGCACCTGCGCACCCTGCATCCCGTGATCGGACAGCGACGCGGTCAGCGCATCCTTCAGCGCGAGGCCGGTCGGTGCCACGCCTTGCGCGGCGGCCGCCAGCGACTTCGCCTCGTTCGCCTGCGCGGTCATCTGCGCAAGCTCGCGGCGCATCGTCGGCAGCTCGCGCTGGATCCGCGCGCGGCCTTCCTGCGCGGGCGACCACAGCACCGAATACGCGATCGCGACCGCCAGCACGGCGCCGCCCCAGCCGAGCAGCATTTTTTCGCGCGGCGAGCGCTCGCCCCAGAACTGGGCCAGCGTCTGGTTCAGTTGTTCCGTCTTCATGAGCGGCTCCGGATCGTCCATTTGCCCGTGTTGCTGTCGACTTCGCCGGACAGTCCGTTACGCGCGAGGCGCTGCGTGAAATCGGGATCGACCTTGACCTCCGGCTTGAAGCCGACGTCGAGCCGCCGGTCGTGATAGTCGAGCGACGCGATGCCGTTCAGCGGCAGCGCACCCATCGATCGCGACAGCCCGCTCGACAGCGCGAGGAAATCGTTCGGCGACAGCTCGCCGGCCGCCACGCGCAACTGGTCGAGCTGGCGCTGCATCTGCGCGGGCGGATCGAGCACCGTCGTCGTCTTCGGGAATGCGGACAGCAGCGTTTCGGTGATCTGTGCCGACAGCGCATCGCGCTCGCGCGACAGCTTCCACCAGTGCAGGTTCATCCCGATCACCGCCACGCCGAGCGTCGCCGCGGCGAGTGCGAGCGGCACGCGCAGGCGCTTCACCGTCGCGCGGTCGAAGCGCCACGGCTGCGATTCGAATTCGAACTGGCACAGGTCGAACTTCTCGGTCAGCGCGCGCCGCGCGAACGCGTCGAACGACAGCGGCGCGGCACC
>NZ_LDVA01000343.1:0-4934 GCF_050768715.1 Burkholderia sp. ZZQ-2
TCGGATCAGATAGCAAAAGTATCAAGAGTCTCACACTAAAGTAAGTCAGGTTTATGAAGTGATTCATATTCCTGTCAGCTTTGAGTGAGCGACCGGTTCTTAACCGAACCGAAAACAGTAACAGGTTTAAACTGAAGAGTTTGATCCTGGCTCAGATTGAACGCTGGCGGCATGCCTTACACATGCAAGTCGAACGGCAGCACGGGTGCTTGCACCTGGTGGCGAGTGGCGAACGGGTGAGTAATACATCGGAACATGTCCTGTAGTGGGGGATAGCCCGGCGAAAGCCGGATTAATACCGCATACGATCTACGGATGAAAGCGGGGGACCTTCGGGCCTCGCGCTATAGGGTTGGCCGATGGCTGATTAGCTAGTTGGTGGGGTAAAGGCCTACCAAGGCGACGATCAGTAGCTGGTCTGAGAGGACGACCAGCCACACTGGGACTGAGACACGGCCCAGACTCCTACGGGAGGCAGCAGTGGGGAATTTTGGACAATGGGCGAAAGCCTGATCCAGCAATGCCGCGTGTGTGAAGAAGGCCTTCGGGTTGTAAAGCACTTTTGTCCGGAAAGAAATCCTTGGCTCTAATACAGTCGGGGGATGACGGTACCGGAAGAATAAGCACCGGCTAACTACGTGCCAGCAGCCGCGGTAATACGTAGGGTGCAAGCGTTAATCGGAATTACTGGGCGTAAAGCGTGCGCAGGCGGTTTGCTAAGACCGATGTGAAATCCCCGGGCTCAACCTGGGAACTGCATTGGTGACTGGCAGGCTAGAGTATGGCAGAGGGGGGTAGAATTCCACGTGTAGCAGTGAAATGCGTAGAGATGTGGAGGAATACCGATGGCGAAGGCAGCCCCCTGGGCCAATACTGACGCTCATGCACGAAAGCGTGGGGAGCAAACAGGATTAGATACCCTGGTAGTCCACGCCCTAAACGATGTCAACTAGTTGTTGGGGATTCATTTCCTTAGTAACGTAGCTAACGCGTGAAGTTGACCGCCTGGGGAGTACGGTCGCAAGATTAAAACTCAAAGGAATTGACGGGGACCCGCACAAGCGGTGGATGATGTGGATTAATTCGATGCAACGCGAAAAACCTTACCTACCCTTGACATGGTCGGAATCCTGCTGAGAGGTGGGAGTGCTCGAAAGAGAACCGGCGCACAGGTGCTGCATGGCTGTCGTCAGCTCGTGTCGTGAGATGTTGGGTTAAGTCCCGCAACGAGCGCAACCCTTGTCCTTAGTTGCTACGCAAGAGCACTCTAAGGAGACTGCCGGTGACAAACCGGAGGAAGGTGGGGATGACGTCAAGTCCTCATGGCCCTTATGGGTAGGGCTTCACACGTCATACAATGGTCGGAACAGAGGGTTGCCAACCCGCGAGGGGGAGCTAATCCCAGAAAACCGATCGTAGTCCGGATTGCACTCTGCAACTCGAGTGCATGAAGCTGGAATCGCTAGTAATCGCGGATCAGCATGCCGCGGTGAATACGTTCCCGGGTCTTGTACACACCGCCCGTCACACCATGGGAGTGGGTTTTACCAGAAGTGGCTAGTCTAACCGCAAGGAGGACGGTCACCACGGTAGGATTCATGACTGGGGTGAAGTCGTAACAAGGTAGCCGTATCGGAAGGTGCGGCTGGATCACCTCCTTTCCAGAGCTTCTCGCAAAATTGAGCGCTCACGCTTATCGGCTGTTGATTAAGACAGACTAGCTGTCTGCGGTATAAACCGGTTATAATGCCGGCCGCTTTCAATAATCTTCAATGACAAACATTCGAATGAAGTTTGGTTCGAGTTTTTCTCATTGGCGATTGAGCCAGTCAGAGCGGTACGAAAGTATCGGCTGTCGTTCTTTAACAATCTGGAAGAAGTAAGTAATTTGGATAGCGGAAGCGTCTTGAGATGGACGTGGAAACTATCCGGGTTGTGATTGTATCGATGTATCTCAAGATGATTCGAACTCTATGTTTGACTCAATT
This sequence comes from Burkholderia sp. ZZQ-2, assembly GCF_050768715.1. Classification (NCBI taxonomy): domain Bacteria; kingdom Pseudomonadati; phylum Pseudomonadota; class Betaproteobacteria; order Burkholderiales; family Burkholderiaceae; genus Burkholderia; species Burkholderia sp. ZZQ-2. The sequence continues at coordinate 1,989 of NZ_LDVA01000343.1, forward strand.
GGAATACGGCACAACGCGAGAACTCAACCTGTAACGAGACAGACTCGTTATAGGGTCAAGCGAACAAGTGCATGTGGTGGATGCCTTGGCGATCACAGGCGATGAAGGACGCGGTAGCCTGCGAAAAGCTACGGGGAGCTGGCAAACAAGCTTTGATCCGTAGATGTCCGAATGGGGAAACCCACTCCTTTTGGAGTATCCATGGCTGAATACATAGGCCATGTGAAGCGAACGCGGTGAACTGAAACATCTAAGTAACCGCAGGAAAAGAAATCAACCGAGATTCCCAAAGTAGTGGCGAGCGAAATGGGATGAGCCTTGCACTCTTTATTTGTATTGTTAGCCGAACGCTCTGGAAAGTGCGGCCATAGCAGGTGATAGCCCTGTAGGCGAAAACAGTATGAAAGAACTAGGTGTGCGACAAGTAGGGCGGGACACGTGAAATCCTGTCTGAAGATGGGGGGACCATCCTCCAAGGCTAAATACTCGTGATCGACCGATAGTGAACCAGTACCGTGAGGGAAAGGCGAAAAGAACCCCGGGAGGGGAGTGAAATAGATCCTGAAACCGCATGCATACAAACAGTCGGAGCCTCGTAAGGGGTGACGGCGTACCTTTTGTATAATGGGTCAGCGACTTACGTTCAGTAGCAAGCTTAACCGTATAGGGCAGGCGTAGCGAAAGCGAGTCCGAATAGGGCGTTCAGTTGCTGGGCGTAGACCCGAAACCAGGTGATCTATCCATGGCCAGGATGAAGGTGCGGTAACACGTACTGGAGGTCCGAACCCACTAACGTTGAAAAGTTAGGGGATGAGCTGTGGATAGGGGTGAAAGGCTAAACAAACCTGGAAATAGCTGGTTCTCTCCGAAAACTATTTAGGTAGTGCCTCGTGTCTCACCTTCGGGGGTAGAGCACTGTCATGGTTGGGGGGTCTATTGCAGATTACCCCGCCATAGCAAACTCCGAATACCGAAGAGTGCAATCACGGGAGACAGACATCGGGTGCTAACGTCCGGTGTCAAGAGGGAAACAACCCAGACCGCCAGCTAAGGTCCCCAAATATAGCTAAGTGGGAAACGAAGTGGGAAGGCTAAAACAGTCAGGAGGTTGGCTTAGAAGCAGCCACCCTTTAAAGAAAGCGTAATAGCTCACTGATCGAGTCGTCCTGCGCGGAAGATGTAACGGGGCTAAGCTATATACCGAAGCTGCGGATGCGTGCTTGCACGCATGGTAGGAGAGCGTTCCGTAAGCCTGCGAAGGTGCCTTGTAAAGGGTGCTGGAGGTATCGGAAGTGCGAATGCTGACATGAGTAGCGATAAAGGGGGTGAAAGGCCCCCTCGCCGTAAGCCCAAGGTTTCCTACGCAACGTTCATCGGCGTAGGGTGAGTCGGCCCCTAAGGCGAGGCAGAAATGCGTAGCTGATGGGAAGCAGGTCAATATTCCTGCACCATTGTTAGATGCGATGGGGGGACGGATCGCGGAAGGTTGTCCGGGTGTTGGAAGTCCCGGTCGCTGCATTGGAGAAGGCACTTAGGCAAATCCGGGTGCGTAATTCAAGGGTGTGGCGCGAGCTTCTTCGGAAGCGAAGCAATTGGAAGTGGTTCCAAGAAAAGCCTCTAAGCTTCAGTCTAACGATGACCGTACCGCAAACCGACACAGGTGGGCGAGATGAGTATTCTAAGGCGCTTGAGAGAACTCGGGAGAAGGAACTCGGCAAATTGGTACCGTAACTTCGGGATAAGGTACGCCCTTGTAGCTTGACTGGCCTGCGCCAGGAGGGTGAAGGGGTTGCAATAAACTGGTGGCTGCGACTGTTTAATAAAAACACAGCACTCTGCAAACACGAAAGTGGACGTATAGGGTGTGACGCCTGCCCGGTGCCGGAAGATTAAATGATGGGGTGCAAGCTCTTGATTGAAGTCCCGGTAAACGGCGGCCGTAACTATAACGGTCCTAAGGTAGCGAAATTCCTTGTCGGGTAAGTTCCGACCTGCACGAATGGCGTAACGATGGCCACACTGTCTCCTCCCGAGACTCAGCGAAGTTGAAGTGTTTGTGATGATGCAATCTACCCGCGGCTAGACGGAAAGACCCCATGAACCTTTACTGTAGCTTTGCATTGGACTTTGAACCGATCTGTGTAGGATAGGTGGGAGGCTATGAAACCGGAACGCTAGTTTCGGTGGAGCCGTCCTTGAAATACCACCCTGGTTTGTTTGAGGTTCTAACCTTGGCCCGTGATCCGGGTCGGGGACAGTGCATGGTAGGCAGTTTGACTGGGGCGGTCTCCTCCCAAAGCGTAACGGAGGAGTACGAAGGTACGCTAGGTACGGTCGGAAATCGTGCTGATAGTGCAATGGCATAAGCGTGCTTAACTGCGAGACCGACAAGTCGAGCAGGTGCGAAAGCAGGTCATAGTGATCCGGTGGTTCTGTATGGAAGGGCCATCGCTCAACGGATAAAAGGTACTCTGGGGATAACAGGCTGATACCGCCCAAGAGTTCATATCGACGGCGGTGTTTGGCACCTCGATGTCGGCTCATCTCATCCTGGGGCTGTAGCCGGTCCCAAGGGTATGGCTGTTCGCCATTTAAAGAGGTACGTGAGCTGGGTTTAAAACGTCGTGAGACAGTTTGGTCCCTATCTGCCGTGGGCGTTGGATATTTGAAGGGGGCTGCTCCTAGTACGAGAGGACCGGAGTGGACGAACCTCTGGTGTACCGGTTGTCACGCCAGTGGCATCGCCGGGTAGCTATGTTCGGAAGAGATAACCGCTGAAAGCATCTAAGCGGGAAACTCGCCTTAAGATGAGATATCCCTGGGGACTAGATCCCCTTGAAGGGTCGTTCGAGACCAGGACGTTGATAGGTCAGGTGTGTAAGCGCAGTAATGCGTTCAGCTAACTGATACTAATTGCCCGTAAGGCTTGATCCTATAACAAGTCTG
>NZ_LDVA01000344.1:0-15764 GCF_050768715.1 Burkholderia sp. ZZQ-2
GTTTCGATGAGTAGGTCATGTCGGTTGTCTCGTGATGGAATGGAGGCGAATCGATAGTGAAAACGGCCGGCCGCCGAGACAGCACTATCGTGACTTTACGGTTGCCTGACAAGCAACGATAATTGAGCGCTGACAAAAGAAAATCTTATGACCAAGCTCCGCCCTCATCTCCCGCTCAATGCCTTGCGCGCGTTCGAATCGTCGGCGCGCCACCTGAACTTCACGCGCGCCGGCCTCGAACTGAGCGTGACCCAGGCCGCGGTCAGCCAGCAGGTACGTTCGCTCGAGGAGCGGCTCGGCTGCACGCTGTTCACGCGGCTGCCGCGCGGCCTCGGGCTCACCGACGAGGGGCGCGCGCTGCTGCCCGTGCTGAGCGACGCGTTCAGCCGCATCGAGACGGTGCTCAAGCAGTTCGACGGCGGGCGCTTCCACGAGGTGCTGTCGCTCGGCGTCGTCGGCACCTTTGCCATAGGCTGGCTAATGCCACGATTGAAGCAGTTCGGCGATACGCACCCGTTCGTCGAGCTGCGGCTGCGGACCAACAACAACGTCGTCGATCTCGCCGCCGAGGGCCTCGACTTCGCGATCCGCTTCGGGGAAGGCAGCTGGCCGGCGACGCGCAACGAGCACCTGCTCGACGCGCCGCTCACCGCGCTGTGCGCGCCGGACATCGCGCGACGCCTCGCGCAACCGGCCGATCTCGCGAACGAAACGCTGCTGCGCTCGTACCGCACCGACGAATGGCTCGGCTGGTTCGACGCCGCGCAGCTCGCGCCATGGGCGGTCAACGGGCCCGTGTTCGATTCGTCGCGGCTGATGGTCGAGGCCGCGATGCAGGGCGCGGGCGTCGCGCTCGCGCCGGCATGCATGTTCGTACGCGAACTGCAGCTCGGCCTGCTCGCACGGCCGTTCGACGTCGACGTGCGCGCCGGCGGCTACTGGCTCACCTCGCTGAAGTCGAAGCCGCTCACGCCGGCAATGACGCTCTTTCGCGACTGGATCGTGGCCGAGGCAGCCGCCGCGGCGCAGGCCGAATGACACGGCCCCGCTTGTCCACAGAAAGTGTTGGCAAGGATGTGGATATCCTGGGTACCCGGGGCCTAAGCCGTTGATCGCGCACGAATTAGCGTGCGGACGCAGACATCGGGCAGCCCGTGTGCACGGGCTTCGCGAGCGGGCCCCTCGGAGGCCCGATCCTCAACTGTCGCGACGCAATCGATTGCGAGTTATCCACAGAATATGTTGGCAAGCCTGTGGATATCCCGCCGATGCGGCGCGTAACACGCTGATACAAAAGGGGATTCGATACAAGGACCTTGCGCGGTCAACCGTGTGGCACCGCACGCGCTTTCGCAGAGCATGCGCCGCACCTCCGGCCCGGGGCCGGACGGTTCTCCACAGATTGTGTTGGCAAGCTTGTGGATATCCTGCGCATCGGCCACCTAACTCATTGAGCGCACGGGGTTTTGTGCTTCGTCTGCAGAATCGGGCAGCGCCGGCGCAGCCCTTTCGGCCAACGCCGGCGCCAGCCGCGCATCAATGCCGGTCAAGCCCGCCGCGCAGTTCGCTCGCCTTGTCGCGCAGCGCCTCGTAACCCGAGCGCGCGTGCTCGGGCAGGTCGGGATCGCCGATCAGCGCGCCGAGCGTTTCGATCAGGCTGAACAGAATGCCTTTCGCCGCGCCGACCGCGATGCTCTGCGATTCGATCGACTTGTGCAGGTGGTCGACCGCCGCTTCCAGATTCTCGAGCTTGTGCTCGCCGTCGTCGGGCCGGTTGTCGGTCGTCATCGTCTACCTCCGCCATTGTTCAAGGGTCATGTCACGATTCTATGCCGCGTCGCGCGAACGTGGCGCGACATCGCGCAACGTTCGCGCGGCACCGCGCTACAGCACCGCGACCACCTTCACGCGGCCCGGCTGCTCCGCCGACGCGACGACCTGGCCGTCGACGCGGCGGAACGTGAGCGACACGGTTTCGTCACCGACGCGCAACGCGTCGATCCGCAGCCAGTCGACGCCTTCCGGCAGCATCGGGCGCTCGACGCGCACCTCGTGACGCGACGCGTCGATGCTCACGCCGAGGCAGGCCTGCAGCATCATGAACGGCGCGCCCGCCGCCCACGCTTGCGGCAGGCAGGCCACCGGATACGCAGTCGGCGGTTCGCCGCGCCGGCGCGGAAACCCGCAGAACAGCTCGGGCAAGCGCATCTCGAAACTCACCGCCGCCTCGAACAGCGCGCGCAGCAGGTTCACCGCGGCCGTCTTGTCGCCGTAGCGCGCGAGGCCGCGCGCGATCAGCGCATTGTCGTGCGGCCACACCGAGCCGTTGTGATACGCCATCGGGTTGAAGCGCGGCTGGCCGGCGGCCAGCGTGCGGATGCCCCAGCCGGTCTGGAACAGCGCCGAGCCGAGCACGCCGGCAACCGCCGCGCCGCGCTCGGCGTCCGGCAGCCCGAACGCGAGCAGGTGGCCTGCGTTCGATGCGAACACGCGGCACAGGTCGCCATGACCGTCGAGCGCGATGCCGTAGAAATCGCCTTCCGGCATCCAGAACAGCGCGTCGACCTGCTCGCGCAGCGCCTTCGCACGCAACGCATAACGCGTGGCGTCGGCCGCGTGGCCGCGCCGGTACGAGCACATCGACATCGCATCGAGCGCCGCGCACGCATACGCCTGCACTTCGACGAGCGCGATCGGCCCGTCCGGAAAGCGGCCGTCCGCATGGAACACCGAATCGTGGCTGTCCTTCCAGCCCTGGTTCGCGAGGCCGCGCTCCGACGTGCGCTGGTAATCGAGCAGTCCGTAAGGATTGCGGTCGCACTTGTCGATCACCCATTGCGCGGCGCGCTCGAGCGCGGGCCACAGTTCGTCGATCAGCGCATCGTCGCCGGTGCGTTCGACATACGCGCCCGCGAGCACGATGAACAGCGGCGTCGTATCGACACCGCCGTAGTACAGCGCGAACGGCACCTCGCCCGTCGCGGCCATCTCGCTGCGGCGGAACTCGTGCATGATCTTGCCGGGCTCCGCATCGCGAAACGCGGAAGTCTCGCGCGCCTGGTGCTCGGCCAGGAACCGCAGCACGCCGCGCGCGAGCGACGGCTGCAACCAGAGCATCTGCAACGACGTGATGACCGCGTCGCGGCCGAACGGCGTCGAGAACCACGGAATGCCCGCATACGGGTACGGCCCCGTGTCGAGCTGCGTCGTGAGCAGCCCGAGATCCGCGAGCGAACGGTCGAGCCACGCGTCGAACAGCGGATTGCCGGTGTTCACGCGCGCCATCGATTCGCGCCGCGCGCGCATTTCGCGGTGCACGCCGACGAGCGCGGTGCGCAGCGCAACGCGGCCGCATCCCGGCCCTTCTTCATGCGCCGGGCCGAGCGTCGCGTCGACGGTCAGGTAGATCGACACGCATGCCTGCGCGGCGATCGTCAGCGTGTAGTCGGCACGATCGACCGACAGCGCGTCGGGCGCCGGCGAGAAATGCACGGTCACGTTGCGCTCGACACTGTCGAGGCCGTCGTAGCGCAGGCGCACCGCGCCCGCGTCGACGCGCGGCGCCACCACGGTGCCGCGCTTCGGGCGCTGCGTGCCGCGCACCTCGAACATGTCCTTGAAATCGGCCGCGAACGACAGCGACAGCGGCACCTCGGCCTCGCTCGAGCCGTAGTTCGTCAGCGTCAGCGCTTCGTAAAGCACGTCGCCCGCGAGCACGCGTATCCGCTCGATGTGGATCACGCCCTCGGGCGTTTCGTGGCCGCCGAGCGGCGGCAGCGGGCGGTTCGTCAGGTGGGCGGTGAACGACGCGTTGTCGGCGCTCGTCGCGCCCGACAGCAGCGACGGCGCGCGGCCGCCGAACGTCAAGCGCCACTTCGACAGCACGCGCATGTCGTCGACGAACAGGCCGTCGTCATGACCGCCGATGTCGCCGAGCGCGTCGCTGACCACGAACGCGTTGCCGGATTTCAGCACGTACTGGTTGTTGCGCGCCAGCGCCTGCGGATCGGCTTCGGGTGCGATGAATGCGGGGCCCGACGCGGGGGTCGGGGCAGTTGGCGCAACCTGCGGCGCCTGGGTCGTCGTGGCTTCGGCGTGATTCGGCATCGATGCTCCTGTGTCGAGCGCGACGCGCGTGGCGCGCCGCGTGGTTCGCACAGGATAGGACAGAACGGGGAACGTGCGCAGCGACGCAAAGAGCGCGACGCCATGCGACGACGTTGCCGTCGCCGCCTGGCGTCGCTTACAGGCACATCAAATGCGGATCAGAATTTCCACAGTATGTTGCCGAGGATGGCGTTGTCGCGCACGCCGCTGCCGTACTGGCCGCTGTACGTGAGGCCGAGCGTCAGGCGCTTCGTGATGTTCGCGTCGATGCCGGCCTCGAGTACGGCGCTGTCGCGGGCAATCGGCACGCCCGACACCTGGAACGACGTGCCGCCGTTCGCGAACGTGAACGCCGACGACGGCCGCACGTTGCCGAACGCATGCCGCCAGCCGACCGTCCCGCGCGCGGTGAACGTGCCGCTCCCGATCGAGCCGAGCTGCGACGCCGCGCGCAAGCCGAGCGTCGAGAAGCCGACGTGGGTCGTCTCGCCGCCGGCGCGCAGTGCGGCCGCGCCCCCCGTTTCCGTATACCCGTCGGTATGCAGGTTCACATACGCGAGGCCCGCGAACGGTTCGATCGCCACGGGCCCGACCGGCAGCGCGTAGCCGACTTCGCCGAACACCTGCGCCGAATTCGCGTCGTAACCGGCCGAATCGTGATCGGAGAAGCCCGCGAAGCCCGGATTGCGGTCGCTGTTGATCCGGTACCACGTGTACGACGCGCCGCCGCGCACGCCGAGCGCACCGTACTGAGCGCCGCCGTACAGCGACAGGTAGTAGCTGTTCACCGACGCCGACGAACTCTGGGCGTTGTCGAGCGAGCTGTGCGTGACACCCGCGGCCAGACCCGCACGCCACTTGTCGTTGAGCGCCATGTCGGCACCGGCGATGAAGCCCGTCATGCTGCGGTTGATCGTCGACGCGTTGCCGTCGCCGGTGAGCCGGCTGCGGCCGCCGAACGCCTGCCCCCAGACCACCGGTTGATAAGGCGTGCCGCCGTAGCAGCCCTCGCGCGAGCCGATCCGGCGTTCCGGCGGCAGCGTCGCGTCGACCGCGCCGGCCGTGTTGTCGCCGCACAGCGCGGCACCGCCCGACGACAGCGCCGCGAGCGGGCCCGATCCGGGCGCGAGGCCCTGGCGGACGCGATCGGTCACCGCGTCGCGCACGTAGCGGCTGTCGAGCAGCAGCATGCTCTTCAGGCTCGCCTGCAGTTCGCCGTCGAGCAGCCCGTATGCGCGGCGTGCGGTCGGCACGTCGGTCGTCAGGACTGCGTCGTACAGCGGATTGCCGGCGCCGAGCCCGCCGAGCGCGGCCGCGACCGCGCGCTGGTTGGGCGTCGTCGCGACGTCGGGCAGCGACGTGCCGTTCTGGACCAGTCGCAGGTACACGTGATTCGGGTCGTAGCTGAGCGTCGGCATCAGGAACGCATAGTTCGCATTCACCTGGCTGAACGCGCCCTGCACGCCCGATGCCGCGGTCACGATCGTGTAGGTCGTGCTCGGCTGGTAGCCGCTCTGGTTCGCGAGCACCTGCACGGTGCCGCCGTTCAGCGTCGCCGTGCCGCCTGCCGCGAGGCTGCCGCTTTGCTGCGGCGAAGCCGCGACCTGGAACGTCGAGCCCGGCTGGAACGTGACGTTGCCGCCCACGTTCAGCGCCGCGCCCGGCTGCGACGCGGCCGCCGTCGCGCCGCCCTGCACCACGAGGCCGCCGATCGTGCCGGTGCCCGTGACCGTCGCGCCGTTCTGCACGGTGACGGTCGACTGGCCGAGCGACCCGTTGACGGCGAGCGTGCCCGCGCTGACCGTGGTCGGCCCGCTCAGGGTGCTGGTGCCCGTCAACGTCAGTTGCCCGCTGCCGGCCTGCGTCAGCGAGCCCGCACCGGACAGCACGCTCGCAATCGTCACGTTGCCGGATTGATTGACGATCAGCGCGCCGTTGTCGACGACATTGCCGGCGATGCTGCCCGACGTGCCGCCGTTGCCGAGTTGCAGCGTGCCGCCGGCCGCGATCGTGGTGCCGCCCGTGTACGTGTTCGCGCCCGTCAACGTCTGCACACCGGTGCCGGCGATCGTCACGCCGCCCGCACCGCCGATCGTCCCGCCGAACGTGCCGTTGCCGCTGCCGTTCAACGTCAGCGCATTGGCGCCGAGATTGATCGTCGCGCCGGTCGCACCGTTCAACGTGCCGATCGTCTGCGCGCCCGTCGCGGCGCTTACGTCGAACGTCGCCCCCGTGCCCGCGAGATTCACCGCGCCCGCCGACGCGAGGCTGCCGCCCGCACCCAGCGCCAGCGTGCTGCCGCCGTTGATCGTCGTGCCGCCGGTGTAGGTGTTCGCGCCCGTCAGCGTTTGCGTGCCGCTACCGGCAACCGTCACGCCGCCCGTGCCGCCGATCGTCCCGCCGAACGTGTTGTTGCCGCTGCCGTTCAGCGTCAGCGCATTCGTGCCGAGGTTCACGTTCGTGCCGCCCGTGCCGGCCAGCGCACCGATCGTCTGTGCGCCCGTCGCGGCGCTTACGTCAAACGTCGCACCCGTGCCCGCGAGATTCACCGCACTGCCCGAAGCCAGGCTGCCGCCCGCACCCAGCGCCAGCGTGCTGCCGCCGTTGATCGTCGTGCCGCCCGTGTAGGTATTCGCGCCGGTCAGCGTCTGCGTGCCGGCGCCCGCGAACGTCACGTTGCCCGTGCCGCCGATCGCACCGCCGAACGTGTTGTTGCCACTGCCGTTCAGCGTCAGGCCATTCGCGCCGAGGTTCACGTTCGTGCCGGTACCGCCGTTCAGCACGCCGAGCGTCTGCGCGCCCGATGCGCCGCCGAGGTTGAGCGTCGCGCCCGTGCCGGCGAGATTCACCGCGCTGCCCGACGCGAGGCTGCCGCCCGCACCCAGCGCCAGCGTGCTGCCGCCGTTGATCGTCGTGCCGCCCGTGTAGGTATTCGCACCCGTCAGCGTTTGCGTGCCGGCACCCGCGAACGTCACGCTGCCCGTGCCGCCGATCGTCCCGCCGAATGTCCCGCCGCTTCCGTTCAACGTCAGTGCGTTGCCGCCGAGGTTCACGTTCGTGCCGGTCGCGCCGCTCAGCGCACCAAACGTCTGTGCGCCCGATGCGCCGCTCACGTCGAACGTCGCACCCGTGCCGGCGAGATTCACCGCGCTGCCCGACGCGAGGCTGCCGCCCGCGCCGAGCGCCAGCGTGCTGCCGCCGTTGATCGTCGTGCCGCCCGTGTAGGTGTTCACGCCCGTCAGCGTTTGCGTGCCGGCGCCCGCGTACGTCACGCTGCCCGTGCCGCCGATCGCGCCGCCGAACGTGTTGTTGCCGCTGCCGTTCAGCGTCAGCGTATTCGCGCCGAGGTTCACGTTCGTGCCGGTACCGCCGGTCAGCACGCCGAGCGTCTGCGCGCCCGACGCGCCGCCGAGGTTGAGCGTCGCGCCCGTGCCGGCGAGGTTCACCGCGCTGCCCGACGCGAGGCTGCCGTTCGCGCCGAGTGCCAGCGTGCTGCCGCCATTGATCGTCGTGCCACCGGTGTAGGTGTTCGCGCCGGTCAGCGTTTGCGTGCCGGTACCCGCGTACGTCACGCTGCCCGTGCCGCCGATCACGCCGCCGAAGGTGCCGCTGGCCGTCCCGCTCAGCGTCAGCCCGTTCGCGCCAAGATCCACGTTCGTATTCGCCGCGCCGTTCAACGCGCCGATCGTTTGCGCACCCGATGCGCCGCTCAGGTTGAACGTCGCGCCTGCGCCGGCAAGGTTCACGGCACCGCCCGACGCCAGGCTGCCGTTCGCGCCGAGCGCCAGCGTGCTGCCGCCGTTGATCGTCGTGCCACCGGTGTAGGTGTTCGCGCCGGTCAGCGTCTGCGTGCCCGTGCCCGCGTACGTCACGCTGCCCGTGCCGCCGATCACGCCGCCGAACGTGCCGCTGGCCGTCCCGCTCAGCGTCAGCCCGTTCGCGCCAAGATCCACGTTCGTATTCGCCGCGCCGCTCAACGCGCCGATCGTTTGCGAACCCGATGCGCCGCTCACGTCGAACGTCGCGCCTGCGCCGGCCAGGTTCACGGCACCGCCCGACGCCAGGCTGCCGTTCGCGCCGAGCGCCAGCGTGCTGCCGCCGTTGATCGTCGTGCCGCCCGTGTACGTATTCGCACCGGTCAGCGTTTGCGTACCGGTGCCCGCGTACGTCACGCCGCCCGTGCCGCCGATCACGCCGCCGAAGGTGCCACTGGCCGTCCCGCTCAGCGTCAGCCCGTTCGCGCCAAGATCCACGTTCGTATTCGCCGCGCCGTTCAATGCACCGATCGTTTGCGCACCCGACGCGCCGCTCAGGTTGAACGTCGCGCCTGCGCCGGCAAGGTTCACGGCACCGCCCGACGCCAGGCTGCCGTTCGCGCCGAGCGCGAGTGTGCTGCCGGCGTCGATCGTCGTGCCACCGGTGTAGGTGTTCGCGCCGGTCAGCGTTTGCGTGCCCGTGCCCGCGTACGTCACGCTGCCCGTGCCGCCGATCACCCCGCCGAACGTGCCGCTGGCCGTCCCGCTCAGCGTCAGCCCGTTCGCGCCGAGGTTCACGTTCGTGCTGGCCGCGCCGTTCAACGCACCGATCGTTTGCGCACCCGACGCGCCGCTCAGGTCGAACGTCGCGCCTGTACCGGCAAGATTCACGGCACCGCTCGACGCCAGGCTGCCGTTCGCGCCGAGCGCCAGCGTGCTGCCGCCGTTGATCGTCGTGCCGCCCGTGTAGGTATTCGCACCCGTCAGCGTTTGCGTGCCGGCACCCGCGAACGTCACGCTACCCGTGCCGCCGATCGTCCCGCCGAACGCGTGGTTGCCGTTGCCGCTCAGCGTCAGCCCGTTCGCGCCGAGGTTCACGTTCGTGCTGGCCACACCGGTCAGCGCGCCGATTGTCTGCGCACCCGACGCGCCGCTCAGATTGAACGTCGCGCCCGCACCGGCGAGGTCCACCGTACCGGTCGACGCCAGGCTGCCGTTCGCGCCGAGCGCCAGCGTGCTGCCGCCGTTGATCGTCGTGCCGCCCGTATAGGTGTTCGTGCCGGACAGCGTTTGCGTGCCCGTGCCGGCCACGGTCAGGCCGCCGGTGCCGCCGATCGTGCCGCCGAAATTGCCGCTGGCGGTCCCGCTCAGCGTCAGGCCGTTCGCGCCGAGGTTCACGGCCGAGCCGGCCACGCCGCTCAGTGCGCCGATCGTCTGCGCGCCCGTCGCGCCGCTCACGTCGAACGTCGCCCCCACGCCGGCCACGTTCACCGCGCCCGTCGCCGCGAGGCTGCCGCCGGCACCGAGCGCCAGCGTGCCGGCGTTGATCGTCGTGCCGCCCGTGTAGGTGTTCGCGGCCGTCAACGTCGTGGTCGCCGCACCGTCCTTCACGAGACCGCCCGCGCCGGCGATGCCGCCGTTCAGCGTGAGCGCGTTGCTGCCGCCGAGCGTCAGCGTCGAACCATTGCCAAGATTGACCGCGTTGTTGACCGACAGGCTCGTGGTCGTGTCGAGCGTCGCCGCGCCGCCGACGTTCAGCGCGCCGGAACCGAGCGCCCCGCCGTTGCCGAGCACGAGGCCGCCGCTGTTCAGGTTCGTGCCGCCCGTATAGGCGTTCGCACCCGTCAGCGTCTGCGTGCCGGTGCCGGCCAGCGTCAGGCTGCCCGTGCCGCCGATCACGCCGCTGAAGGTGCCGCTGGCCGTCCCGCCCAGCGTCAGCCCGTTGCCGCCCATGTTGACGTTCGTCCCGGCCACCCCCGACAGCGCGCCGATCGTCTGCGCGCTCGTCGCAGCGCTCAGGTCGAGCGCCGCGCCCGCGTTGGCCAGGTTCACCGCGCCGGTCGCCGCCAGGCTGCCGCCCGCGCCCACCGCGAGCGTGCCGGCATTGATCGTCGTGCCGCCGGTGTAGGTGTTCGTCCCCGTCAGCGTCGTGGTCGCCGCGCCGTTCTTCACGAGACCGCCCGCGCCGGCAATGCCGCCGTTCAGCGTAAGCGCGTTGCTGCCGCCGAGCGTCAGCGTCGAACCGTTGCCAAGATCGACCGCGTTGTTGACCGACAGGCTCGTGTTCGTGTCGAGCGTCGCCGCGCCTGCGACGTTCAGCGTGCCCGTGCCGAGCGCCGCATTGTTGCCGAGCACGACACTGCTGCCGCCGTTCAGGTTCGTGCCGCCCGAGTAGGTGCTCGCGCCGTTCAGCGTCTGCGTGCCGGTGCCGGCCAGCGTCAGGCTGCCGGCGCCGCCGATCGCGCCGCTGAAGGTGCTGCTGGCGGTTCCGACGAGCGTCAGCCCGCCGTTGCCCATCGTGACGTTCGTCCCGGCCACGCCCGACAGCGCGCCGATCGACTGGGCGCCGGTCGCGCCGCTCAGGTCGAGCGCCGCACCCGCGCCGGCCAGGTTCACCGCGCCGGTCGACGCCAGGCTGCCGCCGCCGCTGATCGCCAGCGTGCCCGCGTTGATCGTCGTGCCGCCCGTGTAGGTGTTCGCGGCCGTCAACGTCGTGGTCGCCGCGCCGTCCTTCACGAGGGCGCCCGCGCCGGAAATGCCGCCGCTCAACGTGAGCGCATGGCTGCCGCCCAGTGTCAGCGTTGAACTGTTGGCCAGGTTGACGGCGTTGTTGACCGACAGGTTCGCGCTCGTATCGAGCGTCGCCGCGCCGCCGACGGTCAACGCGCCCGTACCGAGTGCCGAGTTGTTGCCGAGCACCAGGCCGCCCGCATTCAGCGTCGTGCCGCCGGCGTAGTTGTTCGCGCCGGACAGCGTCACGGTCGCCGCGCCGTTCTTCACGAGACCGCCGCCGCCCGAGACCGTGCCGCTCAGGCCGACATCGGCGCTGCCGACGAGCGTGAGCGTCGTGCCGGTGGCGACGTTGACATTGTTCGCGAGCGATACGTTGGCGATCGCATCGAGCGACGACGAGCCGTTGACGTTCACCGCGCCGATGCCGAGCGCCGTATTGCTGCCGACCGCGAGGTTGCCGCCGTTCAGGTTCGTGCCGCCCGAGTACACGTTCGTGCCCGTCAGCGTTTGCGTGCCGCTGCCGGAGAGCGTGATGCCGCCCGCGCCGCCGATCGAGCCGGCGTACGTCGCATTGACGGTGCCGTTCAGCGTCAGCGAATTGCCGCCGAGGTTCACGCTGGTACCGGCCGAGCCCGCCAGCGCGCCGATCGCCTGCGCGCCCGATGCGCCGCTCACGTCGAACGTCGCGCCGGCGCCGGTCAGGTTCACCGTGCCGGTCGAGGCCAGGCTGCCGCCCGCGCCCACCGCGAGCGTGCCGCTGTTGATCGTCGTGTCGCCGGTGTAGGTGTTCGCGCCCGTCAGCGTCAGCGTCGCCGCGCCGTTCTTCACGATGCCGCCGTTGCCGTTGATGGTGCCGGCCAGCCCGAGATTGTTGCTGCCGCCGACCGTCAGCGTGGTGCCGTTGGCGAGATTGACGTTGTTGGCGAGCGTCGTGTTCGTACTCGAGTCGAGCGAGGCCGGGCCGTTGACGTTCAGCGCACCGCTGCCGAGCGCCCCGTTGTTGCCGACGACGATGCCGCCGCCGTTCAGGTTCGTGCCGCCCGTGTAGCTGTTCGCACCGGTCAACGTCAGCGTGCCGCCGTCGTTCTTCGTCAGCGCGCCGCCGCCCGTCACCGCGCCCGACAGCGTGAGCCCGGTCGCGCCCTGCACCGTCAGCCCGCCCGCGCCGAGCGTCACGGTGTTGCCGACGTTGAGCCCGGCGGTACCCGCCTGCAGTGCGCCGCCGTTGGCCGTGACGTTACCGGTGCCGAGCGACGCGTTGTTGCCGATGATCGCGACGCCGCCCGACAGCGTCGTGTCCTGCGCGGTCGACGCGCCGTTGATCGTCCAGTTGCCGCTCTGGACGTCGACGTGATTGAAGTTGACGTAGTTGTTGACCGCGATCGTGCCGTTCGCGCTGGTGCCCTGCTTCAGGTTGAGCGTGTTGTCGCCGCCCGCGCCGCCGTCGACCGTACCCGTCGCCGCCACGTTGATCGTGTTCGGGCCGATCGTGATGTTGAACCCGCCGCCGGTGCCGCCCGCCGTATTGACCGACGAACCCGTCACGGCATTGAACGTGTTGGTGCTGTTCGCGCCCATCGACACGCCGCCGTTGATCGTGCCCGAGTTGGTAAACGTATTGCCCTGGCCGGGCGTGCCGTTCGAGCCGAGCGACACGCGACCGTTGATCGTCCCGCTATTCGTCATGTTGACCGTGGCGCCGCCGTACGCGGCCACCACGGGCGCGTCCGCGCCGACGAGGGTTGCGCCGACCAGCGGGTTCGAGCCGATCGTGCCGGTGTTGTTGATCGTCGACGTACCGCCCGTGCCGTTCTGGACCGACAGCGCCATGCCCGTCACGCCGCTGATCGCCACGCCGGTCGTGCCGTTCATCGTGCCGTTGTTGGTGACGCTGGTGCCGAGGCTCGCCGATGCATTGCCGATCACCGCACCGCTCGACAGCACGCCGAGCCCGGAACCGAGCGCGGACGGGTCGATCGTGCCGTTGTTGGTCAGTATGGTGTTGTTGCCGGTCAGCGACATCGCGGTGCCGCCGACGCCGAGCAGCACGCCGACGCTCGCACCGGGATTGACGGTGGCGTGGATGTTGTTCGCGCTGTTCGCATAGCTCGGCGCAAGCGGGTTGGCGACCCCGGAGCAGGTTACCGTCGTGCCTGCCGTGCTGCAGGTCGCCTGGGCGGGCACGATACCGGCGCCGGACAACGCCAGGAAAACGCCCGTCGGCAACAGCAATCTCGGAAACGGTTCGCCGGCTTTTTTCGAACGCGCAAGATTCATGCTTTCCCTCGTTATTGGAATTGGTATTACCGTGAAATCGGACGGCCGCCAGCATAAAATCGCGGACAAAAGCGTCCGCCCCGGCTGTCGCGATGCGACGTCGGTTAATTCATGGACGAATCTTTAATTGGCCCGGGAAGGCAGGCGTGAAACTAGCCGAATGACATGTCGATGGCCCCTGTTTTTCTGCAGCGATTTTCTGGTTGATTTGATCACCGCCCTGCTTTTGTCAGACAAGGCTATATCAAAAAAACAGGCTTTTCCAGTCGATCTTTTCCCCATTTGATCGAGGTCCGGCGGGCGCGCATTTTTTACTTATCGGAACGCGTCTTACAGGTAAATCCGTATTCCTTTTGCCAATTTCCCGGATATTTATTTACAGCAGCGAAAATGACGCATCCGTGAAAACACCGATATCCACGCGATTATCGCGGCCAGATTTTTTTGCAATGCAATATCTACATGCCCGGAAAGGATCGACGCACGATAATCCACTCGCCGTCATTCATCAGACGAAACGTCCGGCACTTCCAGGGTTACGTCGATGTTCGTCACGCGTCGACCGGAAAACCCGCACCGCGTGACGAAAACAGCCGTATCAGATAAAGCATCGGCCGGAACGAGACGGGCCGCGCATCGGGGTTCACCCACAACCGCACCGCATACACCGCGTAGGCCGGCACTTCGCGCCAGCTCGAATAGATGTCGCGCAACTGGAAACGGGCCGGATACGCGGCGGAGATGTTCGCCCGCGCGATGCCGACGCGCTCAAACGCGAGGCGCGCCCGCGCGAGGTGATAGAACTGGCTGACGATCAGCACGCGCGACACACGGTGCGCCTGCAGGTAAGCGAGCGTGTGCTGCGCCGTCGCGAGCGTGTTGTCGCCCTGGTCGTCCACTGCGATCCGGTCGGCCGGCACGCCGCGCGCCACCAGATAGTCGCGCATCGCGGTCGCCTCGTTCAGCCCGGGGCCGTCGATCGCGCCGCTGACCAGGAACGCCGGGCACTGCCCCGTGCGGTAGCAGCGCACGCCGACATCGAGCCTGGCGGCGAGTACGGGCTTCGGCGCGCCGGTCGCGTCGAGTGCATTGCCGAAGATCACGGCAACGTCGGCCGGCTCGCTCGGCATCCGCAGCCCGTGCGCGACGAGCGCAACGGCTGCGACGATCCACAGGCAGGCAACGATGGCCAGCAGGCGGCCTGTTCGGGCGAAGAAGCCCCGTTTGGTGCGGTTTTTCAAGGTTTTCGGTCTCTCAGGTCGTCGGGCTCGTCGGGCTCGCCGGGCATTTCGGCTTGCCGGCCCCGCGCGGGCGCGTAACGCTAGCACGGTGCGCGTTCGGGTGTCCACGCGGCGGACCGATGCCGGACGATGGCCGGCCTTCCGGCAAGTCGACCGGAGCAGCGTGCCCGGCGAAGCGGGCAGGCAATTGGAAAGGAAAAACCTGCGGAGATTTACGGAGATGGAAAGAATGTGAATGACCGTGCCGCGATGCACGGCCCAGCTCTAATCAGTCGACCGGGCACATCGCGAGCCGCCCCATCGCCTCGCCGGCGCCGCGCACCGCGCAGGTGGCCGGCTCGTCGGCGATCCGGGCGACGAGGCCTGTCTCGTCGTACAGCAGGCGCTCGAGATCCGCGAGCAGCGCGCCGCCGCCCGTCAGCACCACGCCGCGATTCGCGATATCGGTCACGAGCTCGGCCGGCGCGTTCTCCAGCACCGACTTCACCGCGCCGATCACCTGCTTGAGCGGCGCGACCAGCGCGTCCGCCACGTCATGGTTGGACAGCTCGATCGAGCGCGGCAGGCCGTCGCCGACGCTGCGCCCGACCGCGCGCGTCGACCTGCGCGGCACCGCGCTGGTGGCCGAGCCGATCGACTGCTTCACGTGCTCGGCCGTCTGCTCGCCGAGCAGCACGCCATACAGGTTGCGGACATGATTGACGATCGCCGCGTCGAACTGGTTGCCGCCGACGCGGATCGCCTCGCGGTAGACGATGCCGCCGAGCGCGATCACCGCGACTTCCGTCGTCCCGCCGCCGATGTCGACGACCATCGAGCCGACCGGCTCGGTCACCGGCAGGCCCGCGCCGAGCCCGGCCGCCAGCGATTCCTCGATCAGTTCGACCTCCGATACACCTGCCGCGAACGCGGCCTCGCGGAGCGCGCGGCGCTCGACGGCCGTCGCATCGGACGGCACGCACAGCGTGACCTCGACGCGGCGGCCGAAACGCGACCGCGTGCGCGACATGTCGATGAAGCTGCGGATCATCTGCTCGGCCGCGTGCGCGTCGGCGATCACGCCGTGCCGCATCGGCCGCACGGCTTCGAGATGCCCCGGTTCGCGGCCGAGCAGCGCCTTCGCGAGCTCGCCGACGGCCTCGAGCGTCGGCCGTGCGTCGGTCGCACCGGCCTTGCGGAAGCAGACGACCGACGGCTGGTTCAGCACCACGCCGCGTTCGTGCGTATAAATCCGCGTACTTGCCGTTCCAGGGTCGATCGCAACGGGTTGCGCAAACAACTTTCCGAACAGCGGTGTCGACATATCAAACCTTTGTAATCGAACGGACGCGGGGCAGCCGCGCCGCATTTCCGTGGCGCGGCCATGCCGCTCCATCACGGACTTAGCGGCAAATCGTTCCGATACTTTAGGCAATTCCGATGATTTTTTCGCGACGCAATTGTCAAATGTGCCGTTCCGGACACATCCGGCTACGCCACAGCCTCTCGCATTGCGTCTGTAAAACACGGTAATCTCTCGGTCTTGCCTGCTCCCGGCAGGCCTCAGACGCCCGATCACGCCAGGTATTTCCACCATGACAGCGACCGTTTCCTTCCGCTGGGCGCGGGTGCGCCCGCTTTGCACGACGCTCGTCGCCTTCTGGTGCTGCAC
>NZ_LDVA01000345.1:0-12417 GCF_050768715.1 Burkholderia sp. ZZQ-2
ATGCGACGATTGGCTGCCCGGCGGATGGCCGCCCGGCACGTCCGTGCCCGTCTCGACGCCGCCGCCAAGCGCGGCCATCAACTGAGCGTGCGCGGCGAGGCGTTCCGCATCGATGCGGGCGGCCGTTTCCTGCGCGCGCAACAATTGCTGCTGCGCGACCAGCACGTTGACGTAGTCGGTCAGCCCGCGGCGGAAACCTTCGCGCGACAGCTGGTAGCTGCGGTCGTTGGCGGCCACCGAGCGTGCGGCGTCCTTCTTCTGCGTATCGAGCGAACGGATCCGCACGACCTGGTCGGCGATGTCCTTGAGCGCGCCGACGATCGTCTGGTTGTATTGCTCGACCGCCTGGTCGTAGCCGGCATTCGCCGCGCCGAGCTGCGCGCGCAGCCGGCCGCCTTCGAAGATCGGCAGCGACAGCGCGGGGCCAGCCGTCCAGCCGCCGTTCATCGCGCGCAGGAAGTCGGTGAACGGCGCGGTCACGCCGAAGCCGCCGACCGTCGCGAGCAGGTCGATGTTCGGATAGAACGAAGCCTTCGCGACGTCGATGCCGCGCGCCTGCGCGTCGACCGTCCAGCGTGCCGCGACGACGTCGGGGCGGCGGCCGAGCAGGTCGGCCGGCATCGCCGACGGCAAGCCGGCCGGTGCGTCGAGCGACAGCCGAGGCCGCTTGATCGCATCGCCGGCGCCCGGGCCCTTGCCGGCCAGTGCGGCGAGCTGGTGCCGCGCGAGCTGGATCGCTTCCTCGTAGCTGTCGATCTGGCGCTCATAGTCGGGCAGCGTCGATTCCGCCTGGCTTACCTCGAGCTGCGTGCCGAGGCCAGCCTGCAGCCGCTTGCGCGCGAGATCGGCGAGCGAGCGCTGGCGTTCGAACGTTTCGTGCGCGAGGTCGAGCAGCGCGTAGTTCATCGACATACCGACGTACGCGCGCACGACGTTGACCTCGAGTTCGAGCTTCGCCGCGCGTGCGTCGGCGGCGGTTGCGTGTGCGGTATCGAGCGCGCGCTCGGTCGCGTTCTTGTCCTTGCCCCACAGGTCGAGGTGGTAGGACAGGCCGAGCGTGCCGGTGTTGTTCCAGGTGTCGGTGTTCGCGAGCGGGCCGGGGCCGTAATAGACGTTGTCCGGCCAGTGCTGGCGCATCAGCGAGAGGTTGCCGTTGATCTGCGGCAATTCGGCCGAGCGGGCCACGCGCGCCATCGCCTGCGCTTCGCGCACGCGGGCCTCGGCGGCCGCGAGCGTCGGGTTGCCGGCCTGCGCGGCGGCAATCCATGTGTCGAGCTGCGGATCGCGGTAGGCGCGCCACCAGTCGGCCGCGGGCCAGCCCGCGTCACGGTCGGCCGCGCGGATGGCCGCGCCGGCATCGAGCGCGTTCGCTTCGATGCGGGCCGACTGCGGCTTGTTGTCGCCCATGCTCGCGCACCCGGCCATTATTAATGAGACTGCAAGAACCGCCAGTGCGAGCGTCCCTTTTGTCGCCGGAGACTGCACGATTTTCTCCCTTTCGGATATAGATGAGTCGGATGCGATTATATTTTTCAGCGATTCCTGAATATATGGACAAGGGTGCAAGTCATTTTTACGAATCCTGAGACAATACTTGTTTGCCTCTGTGCAACAATCCGTCCGGATTCAAACGGGTAATGGGATGGATACGTTACAAAACATGCGGGTATTCGTCCGCGTGGTCGACGCGGGAAGCTTTACCGCGGCCGCCCAGCAGATGAATTCGACCACTGCCTACGCGTCGCGCGCGGTCTCGGATCTCGAGGCGCACCTGCGCACGCGCCTTCTGAACCGCACGACGCGTCGGATCGCACTGACCGAAGCCGGCGAGCGCTACCTGCAGCGCTGCGAGCAGATCCTCGCGTATGTCGACCAGGCCGAAGCCGAGGCGGGCGACGCGCATGCGCGCCCGTCGGGCAAGCTGAAGGTGCATTGCTTCACGAGCCTCGGCCAGCACTACCTGGTGCCGGCCATCGCGCGCTACCGCGAGCGCTACCCGGACGTGCACGTCGAGCTGACGCTCGCGCAGCGGATGCCCGACCTGCTCGACGAGGGCTACGACGTCGCGATCGTCGTCGGCCGAGACCTGCCGGATTCGGGGCTCGTGTCGCAGCGGCTCGGCGAGAGCTACAGCGTGGTGTGCGCGTCGCGCGGCTACGTCGAGGCGAACGGCGTGCCGCAGCGGCCCGCGGATCTCGCGCAGCACGTATGCCTCGGGATGGTCGCGCCGGGCTTTCAGTTCGACGAATGGGCGCTCGCGGGGCCGAACGGCGACGAAGTCGTCCCGATCACGGCGCCGCCGTTTCGCGTGAACGTCGCCGAGGCGCTCGCCGTGGCCGTGCGCGAAGGGATGGGGATCGGCGGCCTGCCGCTCTATTCGGCGATCGGCTGGTTGCGCAGCGGGCACATCGTGCGCGTGATGCCCGAATACCGGTCGCACGTGATGAACATCTACGCGCTGTATCCGTCGCGTCAGTACCTCGACGCGAAAATCCGTACCTGGGTCGATTTCCTGCGCGACGAGCTGCCGGCCACGCTGGCAGCCGACGAAGCCGCGCTCGAACAGTACACGCGTGCGACATGACCGCGCGGTTGGCCGCGATCTGACGAGATTTGTCCTTCACGCAACATTTTTTTACGAACGCGTGCCGGACAGTTTGATACTGTGGAAATTAACGAGATACGCAACCCCGGAGTAGCGATGGATACGCACCTGATGATCGGCCTTGGAGTCCTGCTGGGCGCGGCCGCGGCCGCCGCGGCGACCCGCGACCTGCTGCGCGCGATGAAGGCGAAGGCGCAGATGAAGCCGGTGCCGGTACGGGTGCGCGAGCCGCGCCGCCCGGGGCGCTGATCCGCGGTCACGCTCCGGGTCGAAAAGGTCG
Organism: Burkholderia sp. ZZQ-2; assembly: GCF_050768715.1. Taxonomy (NCBI): domain Bacteria; kingdom Pseudomonadati; phylum Pseudomonadota; class Betaproteobacteria; order Burkholderiales; family Burkholderiaceae; genus Burkholderia; species Burkholderia sp. ZZQ-2. Next base: position 2,886 of record NZ_LDVA01000345.1, read on the forward strand.
CGCAAAAAGGCCGCGCAATGCGGCCGGGCGGGGTGGCGTTCAGCCGAGCTCGACGACCTTGTCCCACGTGAACGCGGTGTTTTCCCGTTCGCCGGTGCGCCGGTGGATGTAGCCGCGCGGATTGCATACCACGCGTGTGCCACCGTCCGCCACGTAGTCGAATGACGTATGCGTGTGGCCGTGGAGCCACAGATCCACTGGCGGCTGCACGAGTTCCGCCATGTCCGTGACGAATCCCGCCGACGCAAGATCGTCCGCATAGCGCTGCGCCAGCGAGCGCCGGTGCGGCGCATGGTGGGTAACGACGATCGTCCGGCCCGCGAACGGCGTCGCGAGTTGTGTCTCCAGCCATGCGCGGCTGCGTCGATGCAGCGCGATCGCGTCGGCCGGCGAGAAATCCCGTTCCGGCGTGCCCGGAGCCGCATGCAGCGCCGCGTCATGCGGCCAGGTCACCTGGATCAAGCCCTTGAAATCGAGCATCACGCGCAGCCCGGCGTCGATTGCACTCGCGAGGCTGGCTTCGTCGGTACCGAACAGCGAAAAATCGGCCCAGAGCGTCGTGCCGAGCACGCGGAACCGCTGCCCGGGATCGACGTAGACGTCGTTGTTCAGGTAATGCACGTTGTCGAGCGCCTGCGCCGCATCGCGCATCGCCGTCTCCAGCGCGCCGAATTCCCCGTCGTAGTACTCGTGGTTGCCTGGCACGTAGATCACCGGTACCGCGGGATCGAACGTTTCGGCCGCCCAGCGCAGGCCTTCCGCATGATTGTGGATGTCGCCGGCCAGCACGACGAGATCCGCGTCGGCATGCGCGATCGCGTCGGGCTGGTTGCTTTCGAGGTGCAGATCGGACAGGACGCGGATTTTCACGGGCGGGGCTCCGGAGTGGGCGGCTTCAGCGCAGGACCTTGCCGGGATTCATCAGGCCGCGCGGGTCGAGCGCGGTCTTCAGTGTGCGCATCAGCGTCGTTTCGACCGGGGACTTGTAGCGCTGCGCGTCGTCGATCTTCAGCTGGCCGATCCCGTGCTCCGCGCTGATCGTGCCGTGGTGGCGGTGCACGTTGTCGTAGACGATCCGGTTGATCGGCGCCTGGAACGCGGCGAGGAACGCCTTCGGATCGCCGCCTTCCGGCATCTGCACGTTGTAGTGGAGGTTACCGTCGCCGAGGTGGCCGAACGTGACCATCCGCGCGCCCGGCGCGGCCTGCTGGATCGCCGCGTCGGTTTCGTCGATGAAGCGCGCGATCGACGAAATCGGCACCGCGATGTCGTGCTTGATGTTGAGCCCCTCGTCGGCCTGTGCGAGCGGGATGTGCTCGCGCAGATCCCAGAATGCGCGCGATTGCGCGAGATTCTCCGCGACCACCGCGTCGACCACGAGCCCGGCCTCGAACGCTTCCTCCATCAGTTTCTCGAACAGCGCGCGCGCATGCGCTTCGCTTTCGTTGTCGGACAGTTCGAGCAGCACCGTTTGCGCGTGCGTTTGCGCGAACGGGTAGCGCAGTTGCGGGTAGTGCTTGCCGACCAGCTGCATGCAGAAATCCGACATCAGCTCGAAGCCGGTCAGGAGCGGCCCGGCCGCGCGCTGCGCGAGCGCGAGGAAATCGAGCGCCGCGTGCGGCGATTCGAGCGCGGCGAGTGCCGTGACCTGCGCGGCCGGCAGCGGATGCAGCTTCATCACGGCCGCCGTGATGATCCCGAGCGTGCCTTCCGCACCGATGAACAGGTCGCGCAGGTCGTAGCCCGTGTTGTCCTTGCGCAGTCCGCGCAGGCCGTCCCAGATCTCGCCCTGCGGCGTCACCACCTCGAGCCCGAGGCACAGTTCGCGCGCGTTCCCGTAGCGCAGCACCGCGGTGCCGCCCGCGTTGGTCGACAGGTTGCCGCCGATCGTGCAGCTGCCTTCCGCCGCGAGGCTCAGCGCGAACAGCCGGCCGCCTTCGCGGGCACGTGCCTGCACGTCGGCGAGAATCACGCCGGCTTCGACGGTGATCGTGTTGTTGTGCGGATCGAGCGCGCGCACGCGGTTCAGGCGCGCGACGCTCAGCACGGCCTGGCTGCCGCTCGCGTCGGGCGTGGCGCCGCCGGCAAGGCCGGTATTGCCGCCTTGCGGCACGAGCGCGATGCCGTGTGCGTTGGCCAGCTTGACGAGGGCGGCGACCTCGGCCGTGTTCGCGGGTTTCAGTACCGCGCACGCGGCACCCTTGTAGCGGCGGCGCCAGTCGGTCAGGAACGGTTCGGTATCGTGCGGGTCGGTCAGCACATGATCGGCGCCGATCGCATCGCGGCACGCGGAAACGAAAGCTTCGGAGGACATCATCACCTTGTCGCGTAAGGGTCAGGACGCGGCGCGCGACTTTTTCGCCGCGCGCTTGAACGGCGCGACGTATGCCAGCGCCGTCACGAAGAAACCGACGGCGAGCGCGGTTTCGCACCAGCCGAGCGTCGCGGACAGCCCGCGATCGGACATGCCGCGCACGACGCCTTCGGCGAAATAGACGAGGATCAGCATGCTCGCCCACTGCATCGTATAGATGTTACGCCGCCAGACGCCGGGCAGCGCGAGCGCGAGCGGTATGACCTTGAGCATCAGCGCGGAGCCGCCCGGGCGCAGCGGCGCGAGCCGCAGCTCCCACGCGAGCGACAGCGCGATCAGCGCGACGAGGCATGCGGCGGCAATCAGCGCGTAGCGCGGCCGGGCAGTGACGGCGGGACGGGCGGGGGCGTTCATGCGGCTTCGGCGGCCTGGGCGCTGGAGAGGGCGGCCGCCGCACGAGCGAGCCGCACGCCGAGCGCGGCCGCGAGCGTCTTTTCGTCCGCCGACAGCCCGCCGGCGGCCGAGCGATCGTGCTGCGCGACGTGAGAGGCGCCGTACGGCGTGCCGCCGGTACGCGTCGTGCTGAGTGCGGATTCCGTGTACGGGATCCCGACGATCATCATGCCGTGATGAAGCAGCGGCAGCATCATCGACAGCAGCGTCGATTCCTGGCCGCCGTGCAGGCTGCCTGTCGACGTGAACACGCTTGCCGGCTTGCCGGTCAGCGCACCCGACAACCATTGCGGCGTGGTGCCGTCGAGGAAATACTTGAGCGACGCGGCCATGTTGCCGAAGCGGGTCGGCGAGCCGAGCGCGAGGCCCGCGCATTCCTCGAGATCGCGCAGTTCCGCGTACGGCGGGCCGTCGGCGGGGATGTCGGGGGCGGTGGCTTCGCAGACGGTCGACACGGGCGGCACGGTGCGGATGCGGGCCTGCATGCCCGGCACGCTGTCGATGCCGTTCGCGATCGCGAGTGCGAGATCGCGCGTGGCGCCGTGACGGCTGTAATAGAGAACGAGGATGTCTTTCATGGGCGACGGAACCGCGTGCGGCCGCGCGCGTGCCCGGTGCAGTCGGCCCCTGCTGGAATCGAGCGGCTATTATAGGGGCTGAAGCCGTCGCGCAGCGCGGCGGCGGCGCGCCGTCGGGCGTGCGGTATCAAGAAGGAGAAGCCGTTTGCCGAAGTTGAGCGTCGATCTCGACACCCTCAAGCGCCTGGCGCAGTTCGCGGCCCGGCGCAGCGCCGAGGATCGCATCCCGCAAGTAGCGGGCAGCCTGACGTTCACGACGATGCTGGCCCTCGTGCCGCTCGTGACGGTCGCGTTCGCGCTGTTCACCGCGTTCCCGATGTTCGCGTCGTTCCAGATCTCGCTGCAGGGATTCCTCGCGGATCACCTGATGCCCGCGCAGTTCAACGTCCAGATATTCAAGTACCTGAACCAGTTCGCGTCGAAGGCCAAGGGGCTGACGACGGCCGGCCTGATCGTGCTCGTCGTCACGTCGGTGATGACGATGATGACGATCGAGTCGGCGTTCAACCTGATCTGGCGGGTACGCAAGCCGCGACCGTTCGCGCAGCGCGTGCTCGCGTACTGGGCGCTGATCACGCTGGGCCCACTGTTGTTCGGTGTGAGCCTGTCGATCTCGTCGTACCTGTTCACGCAGTCGCTCGCGTTTACCGGCGCGGGGCCGTCCACGTCGATCGTCGAGTGGCTGCTGGCGCTCGTGTCGCTGCCGCTGGCGGTGCTCGCGTTCACGCTGCTGTACGTGTACCTGCCGAACTGCACGGTCGCGTGGCGCGATGCGGTGATCGGCGGGCTGTTCGCGGCAATTGCGTTCGAGCTGGCGAAACGCGGTTTCGGCTACTACGTGCGGCGCATTCCGACCTATACGGCCGTATACGGTGCGTTCGCGGCGTTGCCCGTGTTCCTGTTATGGGTGTACCTGAGCTGGTTCATCGCGCTGCTCGGCGCGATGGTGGCCTCCGCGCTGCCGGCGATCCGCGTCGGCCAGTTCCACCGCATTCACTATCCGGGCAGCGACCTGCTCGACGCACTGGAAATGCTCGCGCGGCTGGCCGAAGCGCGCACGGCCGGCAAGCGAGGCTACACGGCGATGCGGCTCGCGACCATGCTGCGCTGCGATATGGAAACCGCGCAGCGCCTGCTGACGACGATGGAGGAGCGGGAATGGATCGCGCGGCTGGACGGCGGCGGCGAGACCACGCCGCGCTACATCCTGCTCGCGAACCCGGAGCAGCTGACGCTCGCGCAGTTGTTCGACGTGCTGGTGATCGACCGCACGGAGCTGACCTACCAGTTGCAGCGACGCCGCAGCCATGTCGATGGCGCGGCGCTGCTCGCGGTGCTGTCGAGCGATCGCTTCGACGTGTCGCTCGCGTCGCTGATCGCCGCGCACCGGCCGGCCGGCGCACAAGCGGCGGGTGTCCCGGGGCAGGCGCCGGGCGGCGTGTCCGACCCGCACGCGCGGCCGCCGCGGCCCGCGTGAGCGGGGTGCCTGGCCGTTACAGCGGGATCTTGCCGGTGCAGATGTCCTTGAACATCACCCAGTCGCCCATCAGGCTGTAGATCGGGTGCCGGAACGTGGCCGGGCGGTTCTTCTCGAAGAAGAAGTGTCCGACCCACGCGAACCCGTAGCCGCAGACGATCGCCGCCGGCAGCCACAGCCAGTCGCCGGTCGCGATCGCCATCGCGACGCAGCCGATCACGCCGAGCGAGCCGACGAAGTGCAGCCGCCGCGACGTCAGGTTCTGGTGTTCGTTCAGGTAATACGGGTAGAAATCAGCGAAGCTGGCGAATTGCTCCGTATGCGTATGCGCCATGGCCGTCTCCTCGGGCCGCTGTTCATGGGGCCATTGTGCTGCCGGCGGCCTGCTTCCGCAAGCGGGGCGGCGGCCCGCCGCACGGGCCCGCGCTTTCCTTTTGACAGGCTTTCCGATAGGATCGAAAGAGGTTTTGCATTCAAGCATGAGGGGACTACGATGCGCGTCAGCGATATTCTGAAAGTTAAGGGCAACACGCTTTTTACGGTGACGCCCGACAAGCCGCTGCGCGAAGCGGTCGACACGATGGCCGAGCACGACATTGGTTCGCTCGTCGTGATGGAGTACGGCGATCTCGTCGGGATGCTGACGTTCCGCGAGATCATCCTGCGCCTGCACGTAAACGGCGGCGCGATTGGCGACGTGCAGGTGCGCAAGGTGATGGACGAGCCGCTCACGTGCACGCCGGAAACGGACGTCAACGAAGTGCGCCGGATGATGCTCGAGCGCCATGCGCGCTATATGCCGGTGCTCGACAAGAAGGTGCTGATGGGCGTCATTTCGTTCTACGACGTCGCAAAGACGGTCGTCGAGGCGCAGAGCTTCGAGAACCGGATGCTGAAGGCGTACATCCGCGACTGGCCGGAATCGGAAGCCGAAGCGCACAAGTCGTGAACCACGCCGCGCCCGTCGCCGTCATGCGCGGGCGCCGCCACCCGGCACGCGGCGGCGCAGGCTTGTCCTGCGCCGCCGTTTTTTCAATGACCATACAAGGCCCGCGCAGCGTTGCCCAGACGGCGCGCGCGTATTCCGCATGAGCGATCAAACGCAAGCCACTTCCAGGCGGCGCGACGAACGGCACGCCCACGCGTCGCAGTTCGACCTGCTGCGCGAGCGCCGTTTCGCGCCGTTCTTCACGACCCAGTTCCTCGGTGCGCTGAACGACAACGTCTTCAAGATCGGCTTCACGTCGCTCGTCACCTATCACACCGCGCGGTTCGCCGGTGTCGATGCGAAGACGGCGGCCTTCCTGATTTCCGCGATCTTCATCCTGCCGTTCGTGCTGTTCTCGGCGACGTCCGGCCAGATCGCCGACAAGTACGACAAGGCGACCCTCACGCGTTTCGTGAAGACCTTCGAGATCGTGCTGATGCTGGTCGGCGCGGCGGGCTTCGTCATGCACAGCGCGCCGCTGCTGTATCTGTGCACGTTCATGATGGGGATGCACTCGACGCTGTTCGGGCCCGTCAAGTATTCGTACCTGCCGCAGCATCTCGGCGAGCATGAACTGGTCGGCGGCAACGGCCTCGTCGAGATGGGCACGTTCATCGCGATCCTGATCGGCACGATCATCGGCGGCGCGGCCGCGGGCATCGAAGGTGCCGGCGAGCGCGTGCTCGCGGTGAGCGTGCTCGTCATCGCGATCGCGGGGCGCCTCGTCGCGCAGCGCGTGCCTTCCACGCCGGCGCCGCAGCCCGATCTCGTGATCAACTGGAATCCGGTCAGCGAGACCTGGCGCAACCTCGGGCTCGCACGCCAGAACCGCACCGTATTCCTGAGCTTGCTCGGCATCTCGTGGCTGTGGTTCGTCGGCGCGACGTTCCTCACGTCGTTCTTCAATTTCGCGAAGGACGTGCTGTCGGCGAGCCCCGACGTCGTCACGATCCTGCTCGCGACGTTCTCGGTCGGTATCGGCCTCGGTTCGCTGCTGTGCGAACGGCTGTCGCAGCGGCGCGTCGAGATCGGCCTTGTGCCGCTCGGCTCGATCGGCATCAGCGTGTTCGCGATCGAGCTGTATTTCGCGAGCCGCGCGCTGCCGTCGCCCGGCCATCTGCTGTCGGTCGGCGAATTCCTGGCCGGCGCGCGCCACTGGCGCATCCTGGCGGACCTGTTCCTGCTCGCGATGTTCGGCGGCTTCTACAGCGTGCCGCTGTACGCGCTGATCCAGAGCCGCAGCGCGCCGACGCACCGCGCGCGGATCATCGCCGCGAACAACATCCTGAACGCGCTGTTCATGATCCTGTCGGCCGTGATGGCGATGGGGCTGACCAAGGCCGGCGTCGACATCCCGGGGCTGTTCCTCGTCACCGCGCTGTTGAACGTGATCGTCGCGGCCTATATCTATCTGCTCGTGCCGGAGTTCCTGCTCCGCTTCGTCGCGTGGGTGCTCGTCCACACGTTCTACCGGATTCGTCTCGTGCACGCGGAGCGGATTCCGGCGGAAGGCGCGGCCGTGCTCGTGTGCAACCACGTCAGCTACGTCGATGCGCTCGTGCTGGCCGCCGCGAGCCCGCGCCCGATCCGTTTCGTGATGGATCACCGGATCTTCAAGACGCGCTTCGCGAGCTGGGTATTCCGGCATGCGAAGGCGATCCCGATCGCGCCGCGCCACGAGGATCCCGCGATGCTCGCGCGTGCGTACGACCTGTGCGAGGCCGCGCTGAAGGACGGCGAACTCGTGTGCATCTTCCCCGAGGGCAAGCTGACCAAGACGGGCGACATCAACACGTTCCATCACGGCATCATGGAAATCCTGGGCCGCACGCCGGCACCCGTGATTCCGATGGCGCTGCGCGGGCTGTGGGGCAGCTATTTTTCGCGGCATTCCGATGCGCGGATGCCGCGACCCATCAAGCGCGGCGTGATGAGCCGGCTGACGCTGGCGGTCGGCGAGCCGGTCCCGGCGTCGGTCGCGACGCCCGAGTCGCTGCAGGCCGCGGTAACGGAACTGCGCGGCGCGCGGAAGTAGGCGAGCGCCTGTCCGGATGCGTTCGGCTGCAACCGCGCCGGACGGGCTTGCGCCGCACAAGCCGGGCCGCACGCGTTCCGCGTGTCCGGGCCGCCTTTCATGCGGCCTGCGGCCCGCGGGCGCGGGACGGCTGGCATAATAGCGGCTTACCTCTTTTCTCGACCGGCAAACGATCGATCTGCCTGCGGCCCGGGCAGCGCATCGGTTTGCCCATTTCTCTTTGGGCGGTTCCATCATGTCCGGCAATACCCTCGGCACGCTTTTCACTGTCACGACCTTCGGCGAATCGCACGGTCCCGCGATCGGTTGCGTGATCGACGGCTGCCCGCCGGGAATGGGGCTGACCGAAGCCGACATCCAGGTCGAACTCGATCGCCGCAAGCCGGGCACGTCGCGTCACGTGACGCAACGGCAGGAGGCTGACCAGGTCGAGATCCTGTCGGGTGTGTTCGAAGGCGTGACGACCGGTACGCCGATCGCACTGCTGATCCGCAACACCGACCAGCGCAGCAAGGACTACGGCAACATCGTCGAGACGTTCCGTCCCGGCCACGCCGACTACACCTACTGGCAGAAATACGGCATCCGCGACTACCGCGGCGGTGGCCGTTCGTCCGCGCGCCTCACCGCACCGATCGTCGGCGCGGGTGCGGTCGCGAAGAAGTGGCTGCGCGAGCGCTTCGGCGTCGAGGTGCGCGGCTACATGAGCGGCCTTGGCGAAATCGACGTGCCGTTCGTCGACTGGTCGCACGTGCACGAAAATCCGTTCTTCTCGCCGAATGCGGCGGTCGTGCCTGAGCTCGAGGCGTACATGGATGCGCTGCGCAAGGATGGCGATTCGATCGGCGCGCGCATCGACGTCGTCGCGTCGGGCGTGCCGGTCGGCTGGGGCGAGCCGGTGTTCGACCGTCTCGATGCGGACATCGCGAAGGCGATGATGAGCATCAACGCGGTGAAGGGCGTCGAGATCGGTGCGGGTTTCGACAGTGTCGCGCAGCGCGGCTCGATGCACGGCGACGAGCTGACGCCGGGCGGTTTCGTCGGCAACCATGCAGGCGGCGTGCTCGGCGGGATTTCGACGGGGCAGGACATCACCGTGTCGATCGCGATCAAGCCGACGTCGAGCATCCGTACGCCGCGCCGTTCGATCACGAAGGCGGGCGACGAGGCGACGGTGGAAACGTTCGGCCGCCACGATCCGTGCGTCGGCATCCGCGCGACGCCGATCGCCGAGTCGATGCTCGCACTGGTGCTGATCGACCATGCGCTGCGCCATCGCGCGCAGTGCGGGGACGTCGAGACGTCGACGCCGAAAATCGCCGGTAGCGCGACCTGACGCAAGCGGGCGGGGCGCGGCGCGCCTCGCGAACGCGCAGGGAATACAAAACGGGGCGCTGCTTCAGTCAGCGCCCCGTTTCGTTTGTGGCGACCAGCAAAAACGCGCCGCTCGCGGCGGCGCGTCTTGGCGGATTACATGTTCGGGTAATTCGGCCCGCCACCGCCTTCCGGCGTGACCCACACGATGTTCTGCGTCGGGTCCTTGATGTCGCAGGTCTTGCAGTGCACGCAGTTCTGCGCGTTGATCACGAGGCGATCGCTACCGTCGTCGTTCTTCACGAACTCGTACACCGCTGCCGGGCAGAAACGTCCTTCCGGCCCCGCATACGTGCGCAGGTTCACGTTCACC